>DATEOM010000053.1:0-8417 GCA_035274105.1 Microbacterium sp. | reverse complement strand
TGCTGTGCGCGACGAGCACGCGCCCGGCGACGGGAGCCGGCGTGCGGGCGAGCAGTTCGCCGAGGCGGTCGGCGGTGGAGGGGATCGTGCGGCGGTTCACGCCCAGGCCGTGCACGACCGCGACGCGGTGGCCCGCGGCGGCGAGTGCGTCGCCGAGCGGGCGCAGGAACGTCCAATGCTCGTACACGCCCGGGACGAGGTAGACCTCCGGAAGCGCCGGATCGCCGCGGCGCCACGCCGGGGGGACCGGTCGAGGTCGTCCGATCGCCCACGGGAGCGACAGCACAGCGAGCTGGCGGCGTGCGGCGTAGACGTAGTCGGCGATCCAGGACAGTCCGCGGCGCACCACCGACGGGGGAGCGGAGACGGCGGTCGCCTGGTCGGCCATGAGCGCAGTCTACGAGGGCGGGGTGGACGTGCCGCGGACGCCGGTGATGGCCGACTCCACGACGGATGCCGCGAGAGCGTCGATGACGGATGCCGGCTGCCACCGCACCGGGCCGTGCACGGCGATGTCGGCGAAGCCGTGGACGGCCGACCAGCACGCCCACTCGGCGTACGGGCGGCGTTCGGGGGAGAGGGCGCCGGCGTCCACCATGGCGTCGAGGGTGTCCATGAGGAGGCGGAAGGGAGCGACGATCTCATCGTCGAGGGTCACGATGCCGTCGTTCGCGTGGGTGTCCTGCGTGAAGAACGCGGTCTCGAACCACCCGCGCTCCGCGCGCGCGAAGTCGATGTAGGCAAGACCGACGCGGCGCAGCCGCTCGATCGCGGCATCCGCGGGGGAGAGATCCGGCGGCGTCGCCTCGACGCGTGCCGTGATCGCGGCGGCCAGCGCGAGCTGCGCCTCGCGGGCCACGGCCCGCACGAGCGTGTCGCGGTCGGCGAAGTGACGGTAGGCCGCGTTCGGCGAGACCCCGGCGGCGCGGGTCGCCTCACGCAGTGTCACCGCGGCCGGGCCGCCGGTGCGTGCGAGCTGCAGCCCCTCGCTGATGAGCGCGTGTCGGAGGTGGCCGTGATGATAGGCACGCAGGGGCGAAGTCATTGCGTCCTCCCGGCCGGGTGTGTACGGTGTGAACACCGAATGTGAACAGCGTCCACATTCAGCTTAGGCCCTCGCCCTTCCCCACTCGACAGTGAACACGCCGAAGGATCCGCCATGAGCCAGTCGAGCCCCGCCGGGCCCGCAGCATCCCAAGAAGCAGCTCAGCACACACCCGACGCACGCACGCTGCGCGCGTTCTACCAGGTGCTCGTCAACACCGCGCTCGCGAACGTGACCTCGAGCTACCTGTGGTTCGCGCTGACGTTCTGGGTGTACCTCGAGACGCAGTCGGTGCTCGCGACGGCGATCATCGGCGGCTCGTACATGCTGCTCGTCGCGGTCTTCGGCGTCGTGTTCGGCGTGATCGTCGACCATATGAAGAAGAAGGCGGTCATGCTGCTCTCGAGCATCGTGACCGCGTCGGCGTACCTCGTCGCGGGCGCGATGTTCCTGGCGTTCCCTGAGAGCGCGCTCCTCGACTGGACCGGGCCGTGGTTCTGGGCATTCGCCGGGGTGATCCTCGTCGGCGGGGTCGTCGAGAACCTCCGCAACATCGCGTTGTCGACCACCGTGACGCTGCTGGTCCCGGGTGATCGGCGCGACAAGGCCAACGGCCTCGTCGGCGCGGTGCAGGGCATCGCCTTCATGGTGACGAGCGTGTTCTCGGGCCTGTCGATCGGGCTCCTCGGCATGGGCTGGACGGTCGCGATCGCCATCGCCGCCACGGGCGTCGCGCTGATCCACCTGTTCTTCGTCCCGATCCCCGAGCGCGGCGTCGCGCACGTCGAGGGGGACGCGCCGAAGGGCTTCGGGTTCAAGGGCGTGATCCCTGCGGTCATGGCGGTGCCGGGCCTGCTCGCCCTCATCCTCTTCTCGACGTTCAACAACCTCGTCGGTGGCGTCTTCATGGCCCTCATGGACCCGTACGGCCTGACGCTGTTCTCGGTCGAGATGTGGGGCATCGTCCTCGGTGTGACGAGCTTCGGGTTCATCATCGGCGGCGCGCTGGTGGCGAAGTTCGGCCTGGGCAAGAACCCCGTCCGCACGATGCTGCTCGTCAACATCGGCATCGCCTTCCTCGGCATGGCCTTCGCGATCCGGGAGTGGTGGTGGCTGTACGGGCTCGGCATCCTCGTCTTCATGGCGCTCATGCCGATCGCCGAGGCCTCGGAGCAGACGATCGTGCAGCGCGTGGTGCCGTTCGAGAAGCAGGGGCGCGTCTTCGGCTTCGCGGCGAGCGTCGAGTCCGCGGCGGCGCCGGTCTCGGCGTTCCTCATCGGGCCCATCGCCCAGTTCTGGCTCATCCCGTACATGAACTCCCCAGAAGGCCAGGACGCGTGGGGCTGGCTGCTCGGTGAGGGGGAGGCGCGAGGCATCGCACTCGCGTTCGTCGGCGCGAGCCTGGTGCTCCTGCTCGTCGTGCTGCTCGCCTTCGTCTCGAAGCCCTATCGCGAGCTGTCCGACGCGTACGCAGCGGCCCCGCCTTCGCTGCACACCGACGACGAGGGGGCGGATGCTGCCGCCCCGGCGACGCCGGCAACCCCGGCGACGCCGGCGACCGCCGCGATCGGCGACGCCGGGGAGGACCTGCGGTCAGGGCTGCGGTGACGCACCGGATCAGGAGGGTCGAGCTCCGATCACGGGTACGCGGAACCGTTTGCGATACGCGCCGGGCGGAAGCCCGGTGACGCGCTTGAACAGGCGGCGGAAGAAGGCCGGGTCCTCGTAGCCGACGTGCCAGCCGATCGCCTCGACCGAATCCTCGGTCTGCTCGAGTCGGCGCTTCGCCTCTTCCACCCGGAGCCGCTGCACGTACGCCAGCGGGCTCACCCCGGTCGCCTCCGTGAATCGGCGTTTGAAGGTGCGCTCGGCCAGACCGGATCGGACGACTAGCTGCTCCACCGGCGCGGCGACGGAGTAGTGGGCGCTGAGCCAGTCCTGGGCGTCGGCGACGACCGCGTCGCCGTGATCGGTGCGGCCTTCGAAGACCATGTACGGCGCGAGGCCGTCCTGATGCCACTGCAGAGCGAACATCCGGGCCGTCTCCTGAGCGAGCGAGGCGCCGGCGAACCGGCCGGTGAGATAGAGCACGAGGTCGTGCCACGTGGTCGAGGCGCCCGAGGTGACGAGCTCGTCGCGTGTGCCGGTCACCATCAGCGCCCGCTCCGGGTGCACGCGCACGTCGGGGTGCGTGGCGCGCAACTGGGTGGCGTAGTCGTAGTGCACCGTCACATCGCGGTCGTCGAACCGTCCGGTCTCGGCGAGGAGGAAGATCCCGGAGCAGGCGGAGCACAGCAGGGCGCCCTGCTCATGCATACGGGACGCCCAATCGACGAGCCCGGGGTAGCGTCCGCTCTTCCAGCCGTCCGGGCCGAGCACGATCGACGGCACGATGACGATGTCTGTGCGGTCGATCTCGGCGACCGCCTCCGACACCGGCACGGGGATCCCGCTCACGCCCATGAGGGGCCCGGCTTCGGCGCCGACGATCCGCGCGCGGAACGGCACCGGGGCGGCGGGATCGCCGATGCCCATCACCCCGAACGAGTTGAGCACGTCGAGCACGCCGAACATCGTCGCGACCCCGGTGTCGGGCAACGCGATGACGCTCACGTCGAGCGTGCGTGCGGGCATGGCTCCCCCCTCGCACCACATCGTGGCACGAATGGACCGAACGAGGGTCTGGATGCCTCTGAACACGGAGGCGCGGCATCCCGAGCATGGAATCACCGATGTCGATCGAACAGAAAGGACCGACGACATGACGACGAACACCGTCGACGAAACCGCGCTGAACGCCTTCGTGCTGCGCGCCGTGGATCACCTCGGCGCCGGCTACCTCGGAGTGATGGTGAGCCTGGGTGCACGCCTCGGCCTCTACCAGGCGCTCGCCGAAGCGGGCCCGCTCACCTCGCAGCAGCTGGCCGACCGCACCGACTGCGCCGAACGGTACGTGCGCGACTGGGCGTCTTCGCAGGCCGCCGCGGGCTACGTCGCCTACGACGCCGAGGCGGGCACGTTCGCGCTGACGCCCGAGCAGGCTCTCGTGCTGGCCGACGAGGACAGCCCTGTCTACCTGCCACCCGCGTGGAACACGCCGGCGGCGATGTGGAGCGACGAGGCGCGGGCGCTGCACGCGTTCCGCACCGGCGAGGGCATCGCGTGGGGCGACCACGACCCCCGGCTCGCACACGGCACGGCCGCCTTCTACCGCAACGGCTACCGCGCCAGCCTGGTGTCCCAGTGGCTGCCCGCTCTGGAGGGCGTCGTGCCCGCGCTCGAGCGCGGCATCGCCGTGGCCGACGTCGGCGTGGGTCACGGGCACACCACGGTGCTGATGGCCGAGGCGTTCCCGAACTCGCGGTTTCACGGCTACGACACCCACGCGCCGTCGATCGCCGAGGCTCGCCGCAACGCGCGCGAAGCCGGTGTCGAGGAGCGCACCGCGTTCGCGCAGGTCAGTGCGAAGGAGTACGACGAGCGCGGATTCGGGCTGATCTGCTTCTTCGACGCGCTGCACGACATGGGCGACCCTGTCGGGGTGCTGCGGCACGCGGCCGAGGCGCTGACGGCGGACGGCACGCTGCTGCTGGTCGAGCCGAACGCCGCCGACCGGCTGGAGGACAACCTCCACATCGTCGGGCAGACGTACTACGCCGCGTCGAGCATGATCTGCACGGCCCACTCGATCGCCGACGGCGGTGAGCTCGTGCTGGGTGCGCAGGCAGGGCCGGCACGGCTCACGGCGGTGCTGAACGAGGCGGGGTTCTCACGCGTCCGCGTGGTCGCCGAGACGCCCTTCAACCTCATCATCGAGGCGAAGCGCTGAGCTGAGCCCGGCGGCACCCGCCCTCAGACGCGGGCGGCCTCCTCGCCCGCTGCACAGAATCGGAGATCATCCAAGACACGCCGGCGCGCGGATGCCGCGACCGGCGTGTCGGCGAAACTCTCCGATTCTGTGCACGGCGGGGAGGCCGTCGCGATGCCATCGTCGTCAGTCGAGCTCGGGCGTGCGTGGCGGAGCGGTGCGGCGTGGCCGCAGCGCCTCGAACGCGGCGGCCCAGGCGAGGAGGTCGGGGTCGCTGTACGCGCGCCCGGCGATCGTGAGACCCACCGGCATCCCGATGTCGTCCATCGTGCCCATCGGCACCGTGACCGTCGGGATGCCGAGGTGGCGGATCGCGAGATTGCCGTTGGCCACCCACACCCCGTTGCGCCATCCGAGATCGGCGGATGCCTCGTTCACGTCCATGTCGGCCGGGCCGACGTCGGCGACCGCGGGGAAGACGACGGCGTCGAGGCCGTGGACCGACATCCAGTCCTCGAGGTCGACGCGGCGCGTCTCTTCGAGGCCGCGGACGCCGTCCGCGATCTCGGGGATGTCGGCGAACGAGGCGTACGGGTGCTCGCGCACCTGCGCCGGGTACGTGGCGATGTCGTCGTCGAACCCGGTGTAGCGGTCGGGCAGGGCGCTGTCGGGCTGCGGGAAGATCGTCGCGCCGTCGACGCCGTCGAGGCGATCGAGAGACGGGTCGCCGTTGGCGCGGAGGAAGTCGTCCCACGCCCACGCCGACAGATCGACGATCTCGCGCGTGAGGAACGCCTCGGTCACGAGCCCGCGGTTCACGATCGTCGGGGCGCCCGGCCGGTCGCCTTCGTAATTCGTCACGGCGGGGAAGTCGACCTCCACGACCTCTGCGCCGGCGGCCTCGAGATCCATCCGGGCCTTCTCCCACAGCGCGAGCACCGAAGGCCGGGTCTCGACACGGGTGCCGGTCGGCCCTCCGATGCCGCCGTCGGGGTTCGTCCCCGCCTGGGGGTCGGCGTTGATGTACATGCGCGGCACACCGAAGCGGCGGCCCGCGAGGGTCGCGGCGGCGCCCTCGGCGTCGGCCGGCGCGAGCGCCGGATACGACGCCGGACGCAGGGCCGAGGCATCCGGGATCCGAATCCAGGGCTGCGCGCGCCAGAAGTCACCGCGGGTCTCGGGGTCGTCGGCGACCATGACGTCGAGGATCTCGAGCAGGTCGGCCATCGTGCGCGTGTGCGGCACGACGACGTCCATCGTGGGCACGAGCGGCCAGTTGCCGCGCACCGAGATCACGCCGCGCGACGGGGTGTAGGCGCACAGCGCGTTGTTCGACGCCGGCGCCCGGCCGCTCGACCAGGTCTCCTCGCCGAGCCCGAAGGCCGCGAACGAGGCCGCCGTCGCCGTGCCGGAGCCGTTCGACGATCCCGACCCGAACGCCGACGTCAGGAACTCGGCGTTGTACGGGCTCTCGGCGCGGCCGTAGACGCCGCGCTGCATGCCGCCGTTCGCCATCGGGGGCATGTTCGTGAGGCCGATCAGCACCGCCCCCGCCTGCCGCAGCCGCTCGATCGAGAACGCATCGCGCTGCGCGACGAGGTCGGCGAACGCGGGCGATCCCGCCGCGACGGTGAGGCCCTTCGCCATGAACGAGTCCTTGGCCGTGTACGGGATGCCGTCGAGAGGCCCGAGCGCGCGGCCTTCGGCGCGACGGGAATCGGATGCTGCCGCCTCAGCCCGCGCGTCGGGATTGCGTACGACCACCGCGTTGAGGGCGGTGTCCGTGCCCGGCGCGTCGTAGGCGTCGATCCGGGCCAGGTACGCGTCGACGAGTCCGACGCTGGTCACGGTGCCGGACTCCAGAGCCTCGCGGAGCTCG
The DNA here is from genome assembly GCA_035274105.1 of Microbacterium sp. Classification (GTDB taxonomy): domain Bacteria; phylum Actinomycetota; class Actinomycetes; order Actinomycetales; family Microbacteriaceae; genus Microbacterium. The sequence continues at coordinate 1,685 of DATEOM010000053.1, read as the reverse complement.
GCGATCGTCTTCTCGACGACGGGGAAGTGGCGGGTCATCGGGCCACCGCCGGCTGCTGCTGGGTGATGCAGTGGATGCCGCCGCCGCCGGCGAAGATCTGGCGGGCGTCGACCGTCACCGCGCGGCGCCCCGGGTACGCGGCCTCGAGGATGTCGCGCGCCTGCGCGTCCGCGCGGTCCTCGCCGAAGCCGCACGCGATGATCCCGCCGTTCACGACGAGGTGGTTCACGTAGCTGTAGTCGACGAAGCCCTCGTCGTCGCGCAGCGTCTCGGGGGCGGGCAGGTCGATGATCTCGAAGGGCCGGCCCGCGGCATCCGTCTCCGCCGAAAGGAAGGCGCGCAGTTCGCGCGACACCTCGAAGTCGGGGTGCTCGGGATTCTGCTGGGCGTGCAGCAGCACGCGACCGGGCGTCGGGATGGTGGCCACGATGTCGACGTGGCCGTTCGTGCCGAACTCGTCGTAGTCGCGGGTGAGGCCGCGGGGGAGCCACACGACCTTCGTGGCGCCGATCGTGCGGTGGAGCTCGGCCCCGACGCGCGCCCGGTCGGCGAACCGGTTGCGGCGGGGATCGAGCTGCACCGTCTCGGTGACGAGCACCGTGCCCTCGCCGTCGACGTGGATGCCGCCGCCCTCGTTGACCAGCAGCGAGCTGACGATCTCGGCGCCCACGAGGTCCGCGGTGAAGCGGGCGTGCTGGGCGGCCTTCTCCCACGACGCCCACTCCGGCGCACCCCAGCCGTTGAAGATCCAGTCCACGGCGCCGAGCGCGCCCGGGCGCTCGTCGTCGACGACGAACGTCGGTCCGTGGTCGCGGAACCAGAACTCGTCGACCGGCGTCTCGACGATGTCTATGGCGGAGTCGAGCATGCGCCGGGCGCGGTCGGCCTTCGACGGGTCGACGAGCATCGTCACCGGCTCGAAGCCGGCGATGGCGTTCGCCACCGCGCTCCAGGCGGCGTAGAAGCGCTCCTGCTCGGCGGGGTCGTCGCCGAGGGTCGGCCCCTCGTTCGGGAACGCCATCCACGTGCGCTCGTGCGGATCGCCCTCGTGCGGCATCCTCCAGGCCATCGTCGCCCCTTCGTTCGGCGTTGTCGCGGTGGCGGTCGAACCGCCGCGCGAAGTAATTGATCTAGCGATCAATAAGAAAGATACCTATGCTGGCGAGACCATGTCAAGCACATCGTCACGGCCCCGCACCCGCAAGGCTCCGGCCGAACGCGCCGCCGAGATCGTCGCCGCGGCCACCGCGATCGCTCGGGAACAGGGGCTGAGCGCACTCACGCTTCGCGCCGTCGCGGTGCGGGCAGACGTCGCCTCCGGCCTCGTCGCGCACTACCAGCCGTCGATGGACGACCTCGTGGCGCGCGTGTACGCCGACCTCGTCGACGAAGAGGTGCGCGACGTCGAGCGGGTCGTCGGCGCTGTCACCGATCCGGCCGCCCGGCTCGGCGCCCTCATCGACACGCTCATGGACGGTGAGCGCGAAGAACTCACCGTCGTGTGGGTGGAGGGCTGGGCGATGGCCCGCCGCAACGACGCCCTTGCGCTCGCCGTGCGCGCGCAGATGGAGCGCTGGCAGACGCTGGTCGAGTCGATCATCGAGGACGGCTGCCGCACCGGCGCGTTCTCGACGACCGAGCCCGGCGAGGTGGCGTGGGAGCTCATCGGCATGATCGACGGGCTC
>DATEOM010000052.1:0-7983 GCA_035274105.1 Microbacterium sp. | reverse complement strand
GCCGTTCTCGACAACGGCCGCTTCGGCACCCGCACCGTCCGGTTCGAGACCGGACGACTCGCGCAGCAGGCACAGGGTGCCGTCGCCGCGTACCTCGACGAGGAGACGATGCTCCTGTCGGCGACCAGCGCCGGCAAGTCGCCTCGTGAGGGCTTCGACTTCTTCCCGCTGACCGTCGACGTCGAAGAGCGTTCGTACGCGGCGGGCAAGATCCCCGGTTCGTTCTTCCGTCGCGAGGGCCGCCCCTCGACCGAGGCGATCCTCGTCTGCCGTCTCATCGACCGCCCGCTGCGCCCGTCGTTCGTCGACGGTCTCCGCAACGAGGTGCAGATCGTCGTCACGGTGCTCTCCATCGCGCCCGGCGAGTTCTACGACGCGCTCGCGATCAACGCGGCCTCGCTGTCGACCCAGATCTCGGGCCTGCCGTTCTCGGGCCCGATCGCCGGTGTGCGCCTCGCGCTCATCCCGGGTCACGGCGAGCACGCCGACCAGTGGATCGCCTTCCCGACCGTGACGCAGCTCGAGGAGGCCGTGTTCGACCTCATCGTGGCCGGTCGTGTCCTGCCGGACGGCGACGTCGCGATCATGATGGTCGAGGCCGAGGCCACCGAGCACAGCTGGAACCTCATCAAGGCCGGCGCCACCAAGCCCAGCGAAGAGATCGTCGCCGCAGGCCTCGAGGCATCGAAGCCGTTCATCAAGGAGCTCGTCGCGGCGCAGAACGTCGTGGCGAACGCCGCCGCGAAGGAGATCCAGCCGTACCCGGTCTTCCCGCAGTACAGCCAGGAGGTCTACGACTTCGTCGCCGGCCGCGCGTACGACCAGCTCGTGCCGGTGTACCAGATCGCCGACAAGCAGGAGCGCCAGAGCGCCGACGACGCGATCAAGGACGCCGTCAAGGCCGAGGTGCTCGCTGCCGTCGAGGCCGGCGAGCTCCCCGCGGTCGCGACGCTCGAGTTCAGCGCCGCCTACAAGTCCGTCACCAAGAAGATCGTGCGCGGCCGCATCCTCGCCGAGGGCGTCCGCATCGACGGCCGCGGCCTCGCCGACATCCGTCCGCTCGACGCCGAGGTGCAGGTCATCCCGCGCGTCCACGGCTCGGCGATCTTCCAGCGCGGCGAGACCCAGATCCTGGGCGTCACCACGCTGAACATGCTCAAGATGGAGCAGCAGATCGACTCGCTGTCGCCCGTGACGAGCAAGCGCTACATGCACCACTACAACTTCCCGCCCTACTCGACCGGTGAGACCGGCCGGGTCGGCAGCCCGAAGCGTCGCGAGATCGGGCACGGCTTCCTCGCCGAGCGCGCGCTCGTGCCCGTGCTGCCCAGCCGCGAGGAGTTCCCGTACGCGATCCGCCAGGTGTCCGAGGCCCTCGGCTCCAACGGCTCGACCTCGATGGGCTCGGTCTGCGCGTCCACCCTGTCGCTGCTCAACGCGGGTGTGCCGCTGCGCGCCCCCGTCGCCGGCATCGCGATGGGTCTCGTGTCGGACGAGGTCGACGGCCAGACGCGCTACGCCGCGCTGACCGACATCCTCGGCGCCGAGGACGCCCTCGGCGACATGGACTTCAAGGTCGCCGGCACGAGCGAGTTCGTCACCGCGATCCAGCTCGACACGAAGCTCGACGGCATCCCGTCGTCGGTGCTCGCCGCCGCGCTGACGCAGGCGAAGGACGCGCGCCTCACGATCCTCAACGTGCTCAACGCCGCGATCGACGGTCCGGACGAGATGGCGCCGACAGCGCCGCGCGTGATCAGCGTGCAGATCCCGGTCGACAAGATCGGCGAGCTGATCGGCCCGAAGGGCAAGACGATCAACGCGATCCAGGACGAGACCGGCGCGCAGATCTCCATCGAGGAGGACGGCACCGTCTACATCGGCGCGACCGACGGCCCCTCGGCCGAGGCCGCCCGTGCCCAGGTCAACGCGATCGCGAACCCCACCAACCCGGAGGTCGGCGAGCAGTTCCTCGGAACGGTCGTCAAGATCGCGACGTTCGGCGCGTTCATCTCGCTCCTGCCCGGCAAGGACGGCCTGCTGCACGTCAGCGAGGTACGCAAGCTCGCCGGCGGCAAGCGCGTCGAGAACGTCGAGGACGTGCTCTCGGTCGGCCAGAAGCTGCTCGTCAAGATCACGAAGATCGACGACCGCGGCAAGCTCTCGCTCGAGCCGGTGCTCGAGGAGGCCGCCGATCAGGAAGGTCGCGCGGCGGCGAGCGAGGGCCCGGAGGCTCCCGCCGAAGGCTGAACGCCACCCGCGCCGTCCGGTCCGACCGGTCGATGAACGACAGATGCCCGTCCCGCAAGGGGCGGGCATCCGTCGTAGGTCGTCCGGTAGGCGCGGCGGGGGCACTTCCGCCGAAGAACGGAGACATGCCCTGGGGATCAGCCCTTCGTGACCAAAGCGTTATGTAATGTTTGCCCCAAGTTCGCCTGAGTGAACGGCTCTTTGTCCGGACTGGCCTACCCTGTGTGTAAGCGCCGGGGGGCGCGCATAGTGATCACGACATTCCCCAGGGGATTTCGTGAGGGGGTGGCACATGGCTTACTTCGGCGTTGACTCGACGCTCCCGTCGTCGAGTCCGGATGCCGCGTCCGCGCAGGTCGGCGCCGTCGTGCGCGGGCCGCACCCCTCCGCCCCGATCCCGGTGCAGGGTCCTTCCATCGGCAGCAATGTGCGTGTCGCCCTCGGCGAGAGCGGCTCGCACATCTTCCCCCTGATCCTCGGCGCAGCCGAGTTCGGGTGGAACGTCGACCTCGAGTCGAGCCACGCGATCCTCGACACGTATGCCGAACTGGGCGGTAACGCCGTGCACACCGCCGACAGCTATTCGAGTGGTCGCAGCGAGCACATCATCGGCCAGTGGCTGCAGTCCCGCGGTCTCCGCGACGAGATCGTGCTCGCCGTCCGGGTGGGCGGCCACGCCGACAACCCCGGTCTCGGCCCGGTCAACCTCGTGCGGGCTGTCGAGGCCTCGCTGAACCGCCTGCGCACCGACCGCATCGACGTCCTCTACCTCGACGCGACGACCGATCGCGCGTCGTCGCTCGAAGACACGCTCGCGACGGCGGAGTGGCTCGTCGAGACCGGCAAGGTGCGCGCTCTCGGCGCGATCGGCTACAGCGCCGCGCAGCTCGTCGAGGCACGCATCTTCGCGTCGGCGGGCTACCCCCGCATCGCGGTCCTCGACGTTCCGTTCAATGTGCTGCGCCGCCACGAGTTCGACGCCGATCTTCGCCTCGTCGCCGGGGCGCAGGGGATGGCGGTGACGCCGTCCCACGCGCTGGAGCACGGATTCCTCGCCGGGAGGCAGCGCTCGAAGATCCGGGGTGCCCTCTCGGTCCGCGGCGCACAGCTCGCCGCCAACCTCAACCGCCGCGGGAGCCGCACCCTGCGCGCACTCGACGCTGTCGGTGCCGAGCTCGGCGTGCCCGATGCGGCTGTCGCGGTCGCATGGCTGCTGTCGCAGAAGCTCGTCACCGCGCCGATCGTGAACGCCTACGCACCACAGCACGTCGAGGAGCTCGTGCAGGGCGTCGGGGTCCGCCTGAGCCGCGGCCAGCTGTCCGACATCGGCCGCGCCTCCGAGTAGTCCACGCCCCATGGGACTCGCCGTCCACAGGCGATGAAGCCACCCGACGACGTGTCGTAGGGTGGAGGAGGTGCCTTTCCCCGGGCACGCGACCCCCGACGGAGTGAGCTGCGTGACGCACTACATCTACCTCGTGCGGCACGGCGAGCATCAGGACGCCGAGCACGGACTCGTCGACGGCCCCTTGTCGCCGCGAGGTCGCCGGCAGGCCGCACTGATCGCGGACCGGCTCTCCGGAGTGCCGTTCGACGCCCTGTGGCATTCGCCGCTCGAGCGCGCCAGTCAGACCGCCCGCGCGGTCGCCGAACGGATGCCGTCGCTCACGCCCGAGCCCTCCGCGCTGCTGTTCGACTGCGTGCCGACGGGCATGACCGACGAGACGCCGGCCGCGTTCGAGCCGTTCTTCGGTTCGGTCACCGAGGCCGAGGTGGAGGCGGGGCGCGCGCAGATGTCGGACGCCACCAGCGAGTTCCTGGCGCGCAAGCGCGGCGAGGTGCACGAGCTCCTGATCACGCACAACTTCGTGATCGCGTGGTTCGTGCGGGAGGTGCTGCAGGCACCCGACTGGCGCTGGATGACGCTCAACCAGGCGCACTGCGGACTGACGGTCATCGCGCAGAAGCAGGGCCGCCCCTGGACGCTGGTGTCGCACAACGACCTCGCCCACCTGCCCGTCGAACTCCGCACGGGCCTCCCGGAGGTCTACCCCGTCTGACCCGCGGTCAGAGCGGCTTCCCGTACCACCGGGACGCGTTCGGGTTGTCGTTGTAGGGCTCGATGGCGACGAACCCGGTGCGCGCGTAGAGCGCGCCGGCGGCTTCGAGCGAGTGGTGCGTGTCGAGCACGAGTTCGGCGGCGCCGAACTCGCGGGCGCGGTCGACGAGGTCCTCGACGAGCAGGCGTCCCCACCCGCGTCCGCGCGTGACCGGCCGCAGGTACAGGTGCTTGAGCTCGTACCGTGCGCCGAGCGGCCCCTCGGGAACGCGGCGGATGCCTCCGCAGCCCTGGGCCACACCCTCGTCGTCATCCAGCACGACGAAGACGCCGGCGGGCGGCTCGAAGGCCGCCGGATCGGGGAAGGTCGTGCGGTACGCGACGCCCTGGTCGGCGAATCCCTCGGTGCGGGCCCAGAAGTACTCGGCGAGCAGGTCGTGGGCGTCGGACGCGTCGACGGGGGAGGGGCGGAGAGTCACCACGACTCCAGCGTAGGCGCCCACGGGGCCGTCCGGCCCGACCGCTCGCGGGGCCGCCGCCTAGGATGGAGGCATGACGACACGCGTGGCCATCGTCGGCGGCACCGGAAAGCTCGGCGCGATCATCCGCGATGTGGTCGAGGCCGAGCCCGGTTTCGAGGTCGCCGCGGTACTCTCGTCCCGCTCCGAGCTGTCGGAGCTCGGAGGTGCCGACCTGGTGGTCGACGCGTCGACTCCCGCTGTCTCGATCGACGTCGTCCGCGCCGCGATCGAGCGTGGCATCAACGTGCTCGTCGGCACCTCGGGGTGGTCGGCTGAGCGCATCGCACTGGTGCGCCCGCTCGTCGAGGCCGCCGGCACGGGTGCGCTCTTCGTTCCCAATTTCTCGCTGGGCTCGGTGCTGGGCTCCGCCCTCGCCGCTGCGGCGGCCCCGTTCTTCCCGTCGATCGAGATCGTCGAGGCGCATCGCGAGACGAAGATCGACTCGCCGAGCGGCACGGCCGTGCGCACGGCCGAGCTCATCGCCGCCGCACGCGACGGCGTCGGCCCGGTCGAATCTCCCCACGTCGACCAGCGCGCCCGCGGCCAGCAGGTCGCGAGCGTGCCGATCCATTCCCTCCGGCGCCCCGGCGTCGTCGCCCGCCAGGAGACGATCCTCTCGGGGGCGGGGGAGTCGCTCACGATCGTGCACGACACCATCGAGCCTGCGCGGGCATACGGCCCGGGCATCCGTCTCGCTCTCGCAGCCGCGCGCGACGCCTCGGGTGTCACGGTCGGCCTCGACAGCCTGATCGACATCGGCATCGGCCGCCGCGCCGCTCCCGCCGGCGGGGTTCCCGTCGACGAAGGCGGCGTGCCCGGTCAGGTCGCCCGCGCGACCGGCGCATGAGCGCTCGCATCGGCGTCGCCGTCATGGCGGCGCTGCTCGCGCTGTACATCGTGCTCGTCGGGCAGCGCGCCTGGCTCCTGCTCGTGAGCGGCGACCCGGTGGGCATCGCGATGGGCGCCGCTCTCGTCGTGCTCCCGCTCATCGCGGCGTGGGCGCTCGGTCGCGAACTGTGGTTCGGCGTGCGCGCGCAGCAGCTCGGCAAGCGGCTCGAGGCCGAGGGTGCGCTGCCGCAGGAGGAGGTCGCGGTGCGTCCGAGCGGCCGCGTGATGCGCGAGGACGGCGACGCCGTCTTCCCCGCGTACCGGGCCGACGTGGAGGCGCACCCCGACGACTGGCGGGCGTGGTACCGGCTCGGACTCGCCTATGACGCAGCCGGCGACCGCCGTCGCGCGCGCGAAGCGGTGCGCGCGGCGATCCGCCTCGAGAAGGCCGACCGCCCCGCCTGAACGCCGACCTGGATCAGGATGCTGGGGGCACGGCCGCCGCGACCGCGTCCTCGACCGTCCGGTGCGAGAACGCGAAACCCGACTTCTCGAGGGCGTCGGGCACCACGTGGGCATCGGAGGTGAGGATCGCCTCGGTGGCGTCCGGGCCGAGCACGAGCTTCATCCCCCACACCGGCGCGCGCAGCAGGTACGGCCGGTTCATCCGCACCGCGAGGGCGAATCCGAGGTCGTTCGCCGTGGCACGGGTGGGCCCCGAGAGGTTCACCGGACCCGTGAGACGGGCGTCGATGACGTGGCGGATCGCCCGCACCTCGTCTTCGAGCGAGATCCACGGCCATGCCTGGGTGCCGCGCCCGATGGGACCCGCGAGGCCGAGCCTCGTGAGGAGCATCAACGGCTTCAGTACACCGTCGGGGTGGACCACCGGTGCCGTGCGCAGCACCGAGACCGCAGCATCCGTGCCCGCACCGTATGCCGCCGCCTCCCACTCGCCGCAGAGGTCCGCGAGGAAGGTCTCGCCGCGGGGCGCGTCCTCCGCGAGCCGCGCGCCGGGGCGCGAGCCGTAGTAGCCGACGGCGGACGCCGACACGAGATGCGGCGCATCCGCCCCGAGGTCGCGCACCGCGCGGGCGAGAGCGCGCGTCGGCGCGATGCGCGACCACAGCAGGGTGCCCTTGTACGACGGAGTCCAGGGGAATCGCCCGATGCTCGCACCGTTCAGCCCGACGACCGCCTGGGCGCCGTCCAGCACGGCCGGATCCAGCGGTTCGGCCGTCGTGAGCCATTCGACCTCGTGCGCGGCCTCTGCAGGGCGACGGACGAGCGTCGTCACCTCGACGCCGTCGGCGCGGAGGCCGTCGACGAGGGCCTGGCCGATGAGGCCGGACGCCCCGGCGACGACGATCCTCCGACCGCCGTCACCCGTCGAAGGGCCTTCAGGCAAGCGTGGCCTCGATGGTGATCTCGATGCCCGCCAGGGCCTGCGAGACGGGGCAGCCGGCCTTCGCGCTCTGGGCCAGGCGCTCGAAGTCCTCGGGCTCGAGGCCCGGAACCACCGCGTTGACGTTCAGGTGGCTGCCGGTGATGCCTGTTCCCGGCTTGAACGTGACCGAGGCGGTGGTGTCGATCGACTCGGGGGGAGTGCCGTTCTCGGCCAGCGCGAGCGAGAACGCCATGCTGAAGCACGACGCATGTGCGGCGGCGATGAGCTCTTCCGGCGTCGTGACCGACGTGGAGCCCTCGCTGCGCGCCTTCCAGTTGACGGGGTACGTCCCGAGGCCGGACGACACGAAGGTGGTCTCACCGGAGCCGTCGAACAGCCCGCCCTTCCATACCGTGGTTGCTTCGCTCGTGACGGTCATGTGGGCCTCCTCGCTGGCGGGCGCCCGCGTGCCGGGCGTCTCGCGCCAGCCTAAGGCGTGCGGCCGACACATCGCGATGGGTTGACGGATGCTGCGCCCCTCGGCCTGCGGTCGGCCGAGGCGGCGTCAGGCCGAGGCGGAACGCGCGCGGCCCACGATGCCGGCGCGTTGCAGCAGGAGGTACAGCTGGCAGCCGAGGCAGAGCCCGAAGACGGCGTTGAGGAACGCGGCGATGAACGCCGCCGCCGCGGCGATCGTGAGCGCCCACGGCACGCCGAACAGCTGCAGGACGAGGCCGAGGGCCGCGACGAAGAGACCGACGCCCTGGGCGAAGCGCGGCGGACGCGGGTCCTCGAGCTCGGTCGGGGGAGCGAGGCGCGGAGCGACGACCTTGCGGTAGAGGACGCCCCATGGCGCCGTGCGCGGGGAGAGGACGCCCCAGAGGAAGAGGAGGGTGGTCGCGAGGAGGAGAAGGAATGCGGGATCGAGCACCCGCTGC
>DATEOM010000051.1:0-2070 GCA_035274105.1 Microbacterium sp. | reverse complement strand
GGCGATGAGCCGGTCGAGACGACGAGGGTGTCGGCCTCGATGCGGTCGAAGTCGGTGCCGCCGGCGCCCGTGGACACCACCACCGCGTTGTCGCCCTCGAGGCGGCCGTGGCCGGAGATGATGCGCACGCCCGCCTCCGCGAGCGACGCGCGCATGTCGTCGGACTGCTGGCGCGCGAGGGTGAGCAGGCGCTTGTTGACCGCGGTGAGGTTGATCGCGATCTCGGGCTTGAGCGGCTTGCCGTCCTTGCCCTTCGCGAACAGCTGCACGCCGAGGTCGCCCGCGCCCGCGATCGCGACGGCCGCGTCGGCGGTCGCGATGAGCGACTTCGAGGGGACGACGTCGGTGATGACGGCCGATCCGCCGATGCCGGCGCGCTCGACCACCGTCACCTCCGCCCCGAGCTGGGCGGCGGCCAGCGCCGCTTCGTAGCCTCCGGGTCCGCCGCCGAGGATGGCGACGCTCTGGGTGGTCTCGAAGCTGATCGACATGAATTCCATTCTCCCCTGCCGAGCGGCCCGGACACGACACCACGACACTCCCGGGTGCGCGCCGACGCGGCTCCGCTGGCCCTCGTCGCCGTCCGTTCCTAAAGTGGTCCCATGTCAGACACCACCGGCAATCCTCTCGACGACCCCACGGCCGACCCGTTCGCGGTGGCCGCCGCCGCCGCGGAGGACATCGCCCGCATCACCGGCGTCGAGCGTCACGACATCGCGCTCACGCTCGGCAGCGGCTGGGGCAGGGCGGCGGATCTCCTCGGCGAGACCACCTCGACATTCCCCGCCACGCAGGTGACCGGCTTCAGCGCCCCGGCCCTCACCGGCCACGTCGGCACCCTCCGCAGCGTCGTCACCCCCAAGGGCCGCCGCGTGCTCGTGATCGGCGCCCGCACCCACTACTACGAGGGGTACGGCGTCCGCCGGGTCGTCCACAGCGTGCGCACCGCCGCCGCCGCGGGCGTGCGCACGATGGTTCTCACGAACGGCGCCGGCGGCATCAAGCACACCTGGACGCCCGGCCGCCCCGTGCTCATCAGCGACCACATCAACATGACCGGCGACACGCCGCTCGAGGGTGCGACGTTCATCGACCTCACCGACCTGTACTCGCTGCGGCTGCGCGACCTCGCCCGCTCGATCGACCCGAGCCTCGACGAAGGCGTCTACACGCAGTTCCGCGGACCGCAGTACGAGACGCCGGCCGAGGTGCAGATGGTCAAGTCGTTCGGCGGGCACATCGTCGGCATGTCGACCGCGCTCGAAGCGATCGCCGCCCGCCAGGCGGGCATGGAGATCCTCGGCCTCTCGCTCATCACCAACATGGCCGCGGGCATCCAGAAGCACGCGCTCAGTCACCAGGAGGTGCTCGACGCCGGTCGTGAGGCCGAGCCGGTCATCTCGTCGCTTCTCGCCCGCGTGATCGGGGCGCTGTGAACGGCGGGCAGGTGCCGGCCGCCGAGCCGGACCAGCCGGAGCCCGCCCCCGACGAGGTTCCGACGGGGGTGGATGCTGCCGCCGACGTCCTCGCGAGCGCACACGCGTGGCTCGCACAGGACCCTGACGGCGAGACGCGCGCGGAGCTCCGCGCGCTCATCGAGGCGGCCGAGTCCGGAAACCCCGCCGCGCTCGAAGACCTCGAGGACCGGTTCTCGGCGCGCCTCGCGTTCGGAACCGCCGGACTGCGCGGCGCCCTGGGCGCCGGCAGCAACCGCATGAACCGCGTGCTCGTCGCGCAGGCCGCCGCGGGACTCGCGGCCTACGTCCGCGAGAAGGCCGGGCTCCCGCCGGTCGGCGTCGAGGCCGCGTCAGCCTCCGACGACATGGATGCTGACGCCGCCACCGACACGGATGCTGCACCCGCCGCCCACGGCGGCACACCCGACGACGGAGTCGTGGTCGCACCTGCCGGGTCGGGCGACGAGCCCGCGCACGACGTGGCGGCGGATGAGGCGCCCGCGGACGCCGAGCGCGAGGGCGACGAGGCACCAGTCGACGCCGACGCCGATGCCACCACCGACGCGGAGGCGGGACATCGCGACGACGAGCCGCACGCGGGCGAGACCGCGGA
>DATEOM010000050.1:0-10341 GCA_035274105.1 Microbacterium sp. | reverse complement strand
ACCCCGACGGCAACGGCATCCAGTTCATGTACATGGATCCCGAGGCCGCCGCCAAGGGGCCCGACGTCTATATGGCGGAGCAGGCGCAGGTATAAGTGGCCTCCCGCAGCTACGGGCAGTACTGCGGGGTCACGACGGCCGTCGAGCTGATCGGGGAGCGGTGGGCGCTGCTCATCGTCCGCGATCTGCTCGTCGGCCCCCGCCGCTACACCGACCTCAAGCAGGGGCTGCCCAAGATCCCGACCAACATCCTCTCCACGCGGCTCAAGGAGCTGCAGGAGGGCGGCGTGGTGCGCCGCGTGCCACTGCTGCACTGCGGGCTCGTGTACGAGCTCACCCGGTACGGGCGCGAGCTCGAGCCGATCGTGCTGGCCCTCGGTCGGTGGGGCTTCCAGGAGATGGGCGAGCCCCGGCCCGAGGACGTGGTAACAGCCGACTCGCTCACGATGGCGCTGCGGACGGCATTTCAGATGGATGCTGCGGCCTCGCTGCCGCCCGCAGACTACGAGCTGCACGTGGCCGACGTCGTCCTGCGCGTGCAGGTCGACGCGTCGGGGCTGCGGATCGCGCAGCTCCAGCCGGCCGGGCGTCCGGTCGACCCGCGGCTCGGGACGCCGGCCTCGACCACCGGGGAGCCCGACCTGGTCTTCGCGGCGGGGCCCGGCATCCGTCGCCTCATCTCGGGCGAGCTGACCCCGGCCGACGCGATCGACCAGGACGTGCTCGCCGTCGTGTCCGGCGACGCGACGCTGCTCGAGCGGTTCGCCCGGACGTTCCACATCCCCACCGATCCCGGAGTCGTGCTCGTCGCCTGAGCCCGCCCGGCAAGGAAGGAGGCGACCATGACCGGTCGCATCTACATCGACCTGTTCACCACCCTCGACGGCGTCGCGCAGGCGCCCGGCGGCCGGGAGGAAGACCCCTCCGACGGGTTCGCCTACGGCGGCTGGCAGGCGCCCTTCCCCGACGAGGCCATCAACGCCTCGGTCGGGAAGGGGATCTCGGAGCTCGACGCCCTGCTGCTCGGGCGGCGGACGTACGACATCTTCGCCGGATACTGGCCGCACCAGTCCGGCAAGATCGCCGACGCCCTGAACAGTGCACCGAAGTACGTCGCCTCGCGCGGCCTGTCCACCCTCGAGTGGGAGGGGTCGTCGCAGCTCGGCATGGACCTGAACCGCGAAGTGGAGGCGCTGCGCGAGAAGCACGAGAGCATCCACGTCATCGGCAGCGTCGACTTCGTGCAGACCCTGCTGAAGGAGCAGCTGTTCGACGTGCTGACGCTGTGGGTATACCCCGTCGTGCTTGGGCAGGGCAAGAAGGTGTTCCCCGAGGGCGCGCATCCCGCGAACGTCACGCTGCTCGAACCGGCGGTGACCGGACCGCTCGGCGTGATCCAGCTGCGCTACGGGCCTGCCGCGGGTGAGGTGCAGACCGGCGAAGTGGGGCCGGAGGACTGAGGCCGCCCGGACGCCCGTGGCGTTTCGACTGCGGGCGCCAGAGCGCCCTCCGCTCAACGAGCGGCGAATATCGGTCGTTGAGCGAGCGAGGAACGAGCGAGTCGAAACGCGCCGGTGATCTCGGACACCGAGAGCGCAGCGAGGCGCAAAGGGCAGCGGTGCCGGCGCTCCCACGCCGGCACCCCGCCAGAGGCGTCTCAGGCACCTGTTCCCCCAGAGCCGGACGCCCCGCCACCCCCGGTGGGCATTCCGGCGACCGCCGCTGCCAGGGCCGGAGCGGCATCGGCGGTATCAGGATGCTGCGGCCCACAGCATCCGGAACCTAGAAGATCATCGGGCGATCGTCGTCGTCGGGGCCCTCGAGGTCGAGGTCGACGACGACGGGCACATGGTCGCTCGGAAGCTCGCCCTTGCGCTCGTCGCGGTGAATGGTCGCACCGGTGACCGCGTCGGCGAGCGCGTGCGAGCCGAGGATGAAGTCGATGCGCATGCCTTCGTTGCGGGGGAACTTCAGGCGCTTGTAGTCCCAGTAGGTGTAGCCGGTCGGGATCAGCGGCCGCACGACATCGTGCAGGCCGGCGGTCTCGAACGCGGCGAACGACTCACGCTCGGGCGGCGACACGTGCGTGGAGAAACCCGGGACGACGGCGGGGTCGCCGTTGTCGGCATCTGTCGGCGCGATGTTGAAGTCGCCCACGAGGGCGAGGGCGAGGTCGGGGTTCGCGGCGAGGGAGTCGGTCGCGTACTGCTGGAGCGCCGACAGCCAGTCGAGCTTGTAGTAGTAGTGCGGGTCGCCGAGTGAGCGGCCGTTCGGAACGTACAGGCTCCACACCTCGACACCGCCGACGGTCGCGCCCATCGCCCGCGCCTCCTGAGGGGCGTCGGGGCCGTTGTGCCCCTTCTCGAAGCCGGGCATGCCCGGGAAGGCGGTGCGCACGTTCGTGAGCGGCTCGCGGCTGGCGATCGCGACGCCGTTCCACTGCGAGAAGCCGTACGCCTCGACGTGGTAGCCGGCCTCTTCGAAGCGGTCGAACGGGAACTGGTCCGTCTTGCACTTGATCTCCTGCATCGCGAGCACGTCGATGTGCTCGCGCACCGCGAAGTCGACGATGCGGTCGACCCGCGCGCGGATCGAGTTGACGTTCCAGGTGGCCAGGCGCATGGGATCCAGCCTAGGCGGGGCGGCGGACGTCGAACGGCGGATGAGGCGCCCTGGCGTACCCGTGATCCGAGGGGCGCGGCATCCGTAAAATCGAGGGCATGACCGCCGCCTCCACGCCCCAGCTCGAAGCCGACCGCCAGTACCTGATCGCTCTGATCCAGGACGAGGCGGTCTTCCACGGGGACTTCACCCTCTCGAGCGGCAAGAAGGCGACGTACTACGTCGACATGCGCAAGCTCACGCTCGACCACCGTGCGGCGCCGTCGATCGGGCGCATCATGCTCGACCTCATCCGCGACGTGGACGGCATCGTGGCCGTCGGCGGCCTCACCCTTGGCGCCGACCCCATCGCGAACGCCGTGATGCACGAGTCCGCACGCACCCACAAGCCGCTCGACGCCTTCGTCGTGCGCAAGGAGCCGAAGGACCACGGCCGGGGCCGCCAGGTGGAGGGGGCGGATGTCGCGGGCAAGCGCGTCGTCGTGCTCGAAGACACCTCGACCACGGGCCAGTCGGCCCTGAAGGCCGTCGAGGCACTGCGCCGCGAGGGCGCCGAGCCCGTCGCCGTCGCCGTCATCGTCGACCGCAAGACCGGCGCGCAGGCGGCCGTCGAGGCGGAGGGCCTGCAGTGGCTCGCCGCGATCGACCTCGACGACCTCGGGCTCGACCCGCAGTAGGGCGCTCGGCGACGGGCCGCTCGGGCCCGGGCGCTTCGCCGGCTCGCTTCGCCGGCTCGCTTCGGGTCGCTTCGGGTGCCGCAACACGCGGAATCACTTCACGGTTGCCGCGTGTTGCGGCCCCCGAGTTGCGCAGGGTCCTTTCTGCGTGACCGGAGCCGCGCGGCCGCGCGCTTCGCCGGCTCGCTTCGGGTGCCGCAACACGCGGAATCGCTCGACGGATGCCGCGTGTTGCGGCCCCCGAGTTGCGCAGCGGGCTGGCTGGTGATGCTGCGGCGACTTTCGCGGCGGATGTCACACACCGGCGGCGACCGGTGTCTCCATGTCGAAGGACCGAATCGACACGGAGGTAGACATGAGCAGCGAGACTCGCATCCCCACGGCTGAGGTCACCGGCGTCTACGGCGCCCTGATCAAGGTCGCCGCCAAGAAGATGGTCGGCCGTGTGCCCGACTCGCTCGGCGTGCTGTGGCACCACCGCGGCGTCATGAAGGACTCGATGGGCATCGGCCAGAAGGTCGAGGGCTGGCACGAGCTCGACCCGGGCCTCGCGACCTTCGCCGCGATGGCGTCGGCGGCGACCATCGGCTGCAGCTTCTGCCTGGACTTCAACTACTTCATGTCGCGAAACCGCGAGGTCGACGCGGCGAAGGTGCGCGAGGTACCGCGGTGGCGTGAGTCCACGCTCTTCACACCGCTCGAGCGCCGCGTGATGGAGTACGCCGAGGCCGCAAGCCAGACGCCGCCGGCCGTCACCGATGAGCTGTCCGACGCGCTCCTGGAACACCTCGGCCCCGCCGCGCTGGTGGAGCTCGCGGCGCGCGTCGCGTTCATGAACATGTCGGCGCGGATGAACATCGCCCTCGGCATCCGTTCGGAGCACTTCGCGGACGCGTGCGGCCTGCCGCCGCTCGCGACCCGGCCCGCCGTCGGCGCCTCGGCGTAGGCTCCCGGCCATGAGCATCGCGGCCGTCGACGATCCGTTCGTCACGCACCGGAGCCTGCTGTTCACCGTCGCCTACGAGATGCTCGGTTCGGCCGCCGATGCCGAGGATGTGCTGCAGGAGTCGTGGCTGCGGTGGGCGGCGGTCGACCGCGACACCGTGCAGGAGCCGCGCGCCTACCTCGTGCGCATCGTCACGCGGCAGGCGCTCAACCACCTCCGCACGGTGTCGCGGCGGCGCGAGGAGTACGTCGGCGACTGGCTCCCCGAGCCGCTGCTCACGAGCCCCGACGTGGCCGACGACGTCGAGCTCGCCGAGAACCTCTCGATCGCTATGCTCACGGTGCTCGAGACGCTCGGCCCGGCCGAGCGCGCGGTGTTCGTGCTGCGCGAGGTGTTCGACGTGCCGTACGACGAGATCGCGGATGCCGTGGGCAAGACTCCTGCGGCCGTTCGGCAGATCGCGCACCGGGCGAAGGACCACGTCGCTGCCCGCCGGCCACGTGTCACGGTCGGGCCCACCGAGCACGAGGAAGTGGTGGAGCGCCTCGTCGTCGCGCTCAACAGCGGCGACCTGCAGGGGCTCATGGATGTGCTCGCACCCGACGTCGTGTCGGTCGCCGACGGCGGTGGCAAGGTCCGCGGCGCGGCTCGTCGGCCCATCGTCGGCGCGGATCGGCTCGCGCGCTACCTGGTCGGCGGCTTGGCGAAGGTCGAGGGCTCGCTGGTGGCGTCGTCCACGTGGGTCAACGGGCAGCCGGGGGTGCGCATGGAACTCGACGGCGTGCTCGTGGGGGTCGTGAGCCTGACCGTCGTGGACGGGCGCATCACGCGGGTGTACTCCATCGCCAACCCCGAGAAGCTCGGGCATCTCGATGCCGAGGCGGTCGTCGCACGCTGAGGTCCCGCGTCGGGCGCCCGTGCTCTCCCCGCCCGGGCTCGGTCGCGCTCTCCCAGCCCGCGCTCAGTCGCGCTTGCCCCGCCCGGGCTCAGTCGCGCTTGCCGCGCCCGGGCTCAGTCGCGCTTGCCGCGCCCGCGCCACCACTGCCAGATGATGACGGTGAGCGTGCCCAGGGTGATGATCGCGGCGGTCACCAGGAGCAGCGTCTGCTCGGTCTCGGAGATCACGGGCGCTTCCCTTCGGCGGCGTCCGCCACGATCTTCGCGATGCGTGCGGCGCGGGTGTCGGGGCGCCGCGCCATGTCGACGGACGAGATGCCCAGTTTGCGGCTCGACGGCGTGAACGCGTCCCAGGCGGTGCGCGCGGCGGGCACCGCGTCGAGTGCCGCGGCGAGGTCGTCGGGCTCGCGCAGCGCCTCGGCGTTGTCGAGCACCGTCCACGCGCCGTTCGCCTTGGCGACCTCGACCGCCCGATAACCGGCCTCGGTGATCAGGCCGGCCGCTTCGAGCTGAAGGAGCCGCGCCTTGTTCGTCGCCGCCCAGCCGCTCGTCGCGCGTCGCGGCGCGAACCACAGCCCGCCGCGCGCTTCGTCGAACGAGCGCACCGGACCGTCGATCCACCCGAAGCAGAGGGCCTGCAGGATCGCGTCCTCGTAGCCGATGACCTCGATCCCGGACCCGGGGCGCGCCCGCACGAGCCACGCCCCCTTGGAGGTGCGATGGTTCGCGTCGAGCCACGCGCGCCAGGCCGCGGCATCCGTCACTTCCACCATCTCGCCGTCGTCGAGCGCACCCATGCCGCGACCCTACCGGCACCCACCGACGAAACGGATGCTGCGGCCTGGCGCCTTGCGGGAGCTCGGGTCGGAGAAGCCCGGGGTCGGAGAAGCTCGGGGTCGGAGAAGCTCGGGGTCGGAGAAGCTCGGGGTCAGAGGATCTCGACGTCCTCGGACTCGACGGGCTCGTGGTCGAGCAGGTCGGCGACGGAGTTCAGCACCTCGTCGGGGCGGAACGGGTACCGCTGGATCTCGACGGCGTCACTGATGCCGGTGAGCACGAGCACGGTGTGCAGGCCCGCCTCGATGCCGGCGACGACGTCGGTGTCCATGCGGTCGCCGATCATGCCGGTGTTCTCGGAGTGGGCGCCGAGGCGGTTCATCGCGGAGCGGAACATCATCGGATTCGGCTTGCCGACCACGTAGGGCTCCATGCCGGTCGCCTTCGTGATGAGCGCCGAGATCGCGCCGGTGGCCGGCAGCACGCCCTCGGTCGACGGGCCCGTGGCGTCGGGGTTGGTCGCGATGAACCGGGCGCCGCCGTTGATGAACCGGATGGCTTTGGTGATCGCCTCGAACGAGTAGTTGCGCGTCTCGCCGACGACGACGTAGTCGGGGTCGGTCTCGGTCATGATGAACCCGGCCTCGTGGAGGGCGGTCGTGAGACCCGCCTCGCCGATGACGAACGCCGTGCCGCCGGGCATCTGCGACTTCAGGAAGTCGGCGGTGGCGAGGGCGGAGGTCCAGATGGACTCCTCCGGCACGATGAGACCGGAGGCGCGCAGCCGGGCCGAGAGATCGCGCGGCGTGAAGATCGAGTTGTTGGTGAGCACCAGGAACGGCACGCCCTGATCGGTCCACTGCTGGAGCAGGTCCGAGGCCCCGGCGATGGGGGTGCTCTCGTGGACCAGCACGCCGTCCATGTCGGTGAGCCAGCATTCGATGTCCGCGCGGGTCCGCATGCGTCCAGACTAGGTGCCGGGCAGGCGTAGGGTCGTTCCCGTGACGTGGGACCCCCGGACCCTCCCAGACCTCTCCGGTCGCGTGTACCTCGTGACCGGATCCAATGCCGGCCTCGGCTACTTCGCCTCCGAACAGCTCGTGCGCGCCGGCGCGCACGTGCTGATGTCGGCGCGCCATCCGAACCGGCTCTCGGCAGCCCGCGCGGCGATCAGACGGCGGGTTCCGGATGCCGCGCCCGACGCGACCGAGCCGCTCATCCTCGATACCTCCAACCTCGCCTCGGTGCGCTCCGCCGCGGCGAGCGTGCGCGGCAAGGGCGCCCTCGACGGCGTGCTGCTCAACGCCGGGATCGTCCACGCGCCGAAGGTGCGCGAGACCACGATCGATGGGCACGAGGTGGTGTTCGCCACGAACGCCCTCGGTCATTACGCGCTCGCCGGAGAGCTCCTGCCCGCGCTCGCCGAGGCCTCCGGCCGGATGGTGTGGGTGGGCAGCATGTCGACCTCGCTCACCCCGTACGATCCCGTCGATCCCCAGCTCGTCGACGGATACTCCGCCTGGCGCGCGTACGTGCAGTCGAAGGTCGCGACGACGGCGCTCGGCTTCGAGGCCGACCGCCGCCTGCGGGCGGCCGGCATCCCGGTCGCGAGCGTAGCCGCCCACCCCGGCTACTCGACCGGCGGCCGCACCCCCGGGATCGCCGGCGTGAACGAGCCCTCTCGCGCCAAGCGCTTCCGCGACAACCTGCAGGCCGCGGTGGCGCAGTCGAAGGAGCACGGAGCCTGGCCGCTCGTGCGGGCGCTCACCGACCCCGACATCGAGGGCGGCGAGTTCTGGGGCCCGCGTACCGGCTCGCGCGGCGAGCCCCGCAAGCAGACCGCCTCGAAGATCACCCGCGACCCCGCCGTGGGCGCCCGCCTGTGGGACGTCGCCGAGACCGCCACCGGCGTGCGCTGGCCGTTCGAGGTCGCGGCGCGGACCACCTCGGTCTGACCCGACTCAGCGCCCGCGCTCGGCTGACCCGGCTCACGCCCGCCTGACCCGGCTCACGCCCGCCTGACCCGGCTCGCCGTGCTCGGGGGTCGCAACACGCGGGATGGGTTCGGCGATTCCCCGTGTTGCGACCCCGGAATCTGCGGCACCTGAAGGTGCGAGCGGCCCCGGAATCTGCGGCACCTGAAGGAGCGAGCGACCCGCGGCGGGGGCGTCGGGTCAGGCGCTGAGCCAGACGGCGCCGGCCGCCGCCTCGGGCAGCGACACCGCGGCGGTCCCGATGCGGAGGGACGCAGCATCCGTCACCGTCACCGTCGCACCCACGGACACCCCGGCCGACTCGACGGCCCTGAGCAGCTCGGGGTCGCGATCGCTCACGCGCAGCACACGGCCCACATGCCCGACCGGCGCCTGGGAGAGCAGCACGAACGGTTCGCGGCGGACGTGGCCCGCGGCATCCGGGATCGCATCGCCGTGCGGGTCGAAGCGCGGTCGCCCGAGCCGCTCGTCGATACCCTCGAGCAGCCGGTCGCTGATCGCGTGCTCGAGCACCTCGGCCTCGTCGTGCACCTCGTCCCACGCGTAGCCGAACTCGCTGACGAGCCACGTCTCGATGAGCCGGTGGCGGCGGATGATCGCGGCGGCCCGCAGCTCGCCGGCCTCGGTCAGCGAGACCGGGCCGTAGGGGCGATGCGTCACGAGACCCTGCGCGGCGAGCTTCTGCACCATCTCGGTAACGCTGGACGGCGCGAGGCCGAGCTCGGCGGCCAGCTGCGACGGCGTGATGCGGTCGTCCTGCCACTCGGTGTGGTGGTAGATCGTCTTCAGATAGTCGTCGATCGCGGGGGAGGCCACGGTTTCAGGGTACCGGGCGGCCCTCACGCCCCCGTCAGCACGAGGTACAGCAGCACCCCGTTGAGGGCGATGAGGAACATGGATGCTGCGACCCCCGCGATCGTCGTCCACACGCGGTTGCGGTACCCGCCGAGCACCTCGCGGTTCGCGGTGAGCGCGACCAGCGGGATGAGTGCGAACGGGATGCCGAACGACAGCACCACCTGGCTCAGCACGAGGGCGACCGTCGGGTCGAAGCCGACCGCGAGGATCACGAGCGCCGGGATCAGCGTGACGAGTCGGCGGGCGAGCAGCGGCACGCGGATGTGCAGCAGGCCGTGCATGATCTCGGCGCCGGCGTACGCGCCGACCGACGTGCTGGCGAGGCCGCTCGCGAGCAATCCGACGGCGAAAAGGGTCGCAACCAGCGGGCCGAGTCCGGCGTAGAGCGCGGCGTATGCGCCTTCGAGCGAGTCGGTGCCGGGCACCCCCGCCAGGTTCGCCGCGGCGAGCAGCAGGATGCACAGGTTCACCGTGCCCGCGATCAGCATCGCGATCGTGACATCCCACTTCGTCGCGCGCAACAGGCGAGGAGTAGGGATGCCGCGCAGCTCAGCCAGCGTCGGGTCTGCCGGAGCCCCGATCGGGGCGTCGGCAGCGCGGGAGCCGCGCGGCACGATACGGTCGCCGCCGAGCGCGCCGTTGAGCGCGCCGTTGGCGCGCGGCGGGGCGAAGCGGTCGCGCGCCAGGGCGCTGTGCGCGTAGATGGCGTGGGGCATGATCGTCGCACCGAGGATCGACGCCGCCAGCAGCACGGAGTCGGTGCCCTCGAAGCGCGGCACGAGCCCCGCGACCACGCTCGCGCCGTCGGGCGGGGCGACGAAGACGCCGAACGAGAACCCGATCGCGATGATCGCGAGCAGGCCGATGACGACGAACTCGAACGGCCGCGCCCCGCGCCGCGACTGGATCAGCAGCAGCGCCATCGACACCGCGCCCGTGATCACGCCGCCCCACAGCAGCGGGATGCCGAAGAGCAGGTTGAGGGCGACCGCCCCGCCGATCACCTCGGCGATGTCGGTCGCCATCGCGACGAGCTCGGCCTGCAGCCAGTAGGCGCGACGGCCCCAGCGGTTGCCGATGCGGTCGCCGAGGGTTTCAGGGAGGCTCCGCCCGGTGACGATGCCGAGCTTGGCCGACAGGTACTGGATGAGCCACGCCATGACGTTGCCGAGCACCACGACCCACACCAGCAGGTACCCGTACCGCGCGCCCGCGGTCATGTTGCTCGCCACGTTGCCGGGATCGAGGTAGGCGACCCCCGCGACGAGCGCCGGGCCGATCAGCCACGCGAGCCGCGGCATCGACAGGCGCCGGTTCGTGAGCGCTGTGGGCGTCCTGACGTCCTCGGCAGTTTTCGGCATACCGAAAACCTACAGCGTTTTCGGCGCGCCGAAAAGATCGGGACGGCACACGGATGCTGCGTCCCAGGCTGTTCGTGCTGCAGCGAGGAGCGGCGAACCAAGGGAATCCGGCTGAGATCAGGGGCGTGGTCCTCGGTCTCGGTGAGAATCCTCGGGTTCGGGTTCGGGTTCGGGTTCGGGCTCGGGCGCGGGGTCGGGGTCGGGTTGGG
>DATEOM010000049.1:0-5803 GCA_035274105.1 Microbacterium sp. | reverse complement strand
CGAGGTGGACTTCGTCGTCGCGCGCCCGGAGCCCGCCACCGAGGCCGCGTCCAACCCGAGCGGTCCGGTCGTGCTCGGGGGCGCAGCATCCGATGATCCCGACGACGCCACCGCCCGCACCACCCTGCGGCTGCCGGACTCGCTCAAGGCACGTGCCGAGGCCGCGGCCGGCGCCGAAGGACTCTCGCTCAACACGTGGCTGGTGCGCGCCGTGGCTGCGGCCGTCGAGCCCGCACCCCCGGCGGCGCGCGGCTCGAGTTCGGCCTACACCGGCTGGGTGCGCTGATGCCGACGTTCCCGGTGTCGGGCCCCGCGGCCGTGCGGATCGAGCTGCAGATGGGCCGAATCGACATCGTGGCCGAGCGCCGGCGCGACCTCGCCGTCGAGATCGCGCCCGCGAATCCGCATCGCGCGGGCGACCGCAGTGCGGCCGATTCGGTGCGGGTGACGCAGGCGGGATCCGACCTGCGTGTGGTCGGGCCGGTGCGGTTCACCCTCTTCGGATCGGGCGACTCGGTCGACGTGTCGGTGCGCATCCCCACCGGGTCGGACGTCTCGCTCGCGCTCAAGTACGGCTCGATCCGCGTCGCGGGCGCGGTCGGCACCGCGCGGATCGCGCTGGACTACGGCGACGCGACTCTCGAGCGCACCGGCCGCGCCGACCTGGGCCTCGGGCACGGCGAGCTGCGCGTCGAGCACGTGCGCGGCGACGCCGATGTGGACATCAAGTCGGGGCGCGCCCGCATCGGGATCGTCGACGGGGCGCTGCGCCTCAAGGGGTCCGACGCCGGCATCGACGTCGGCTCCGTGTCAGGCGTCGCCGACATCGCGACGTCGAGCGGCGTCGTGCACGTGGGCGACCCCGGCCCGGCTCTCACCGTCCGCTCGGCGTACGGCCCCGTGCGCATCGGCGACCTCAACGGCGGCACCGCGCGGATCGAGGCGTCGTACGGGGCCGTCGACCTCGGGGTCCGCTCGGGCACGGCCGCGTGGCTCGACGTGTCGAGTCAGCACGGCGTCGTGCGCAACGAGCTCTCCGCGGCCGCAGGCCCCGTCGAGGGCGAGGCGTCGGTCGAGCTCACCGCGCGCGCCGGGTACGGCGACATCACGGTGCATCGCACGCACCCCGTCGCCGGCGGGGATTGAGGACCGTGCGGGCCGGGGTCTGCTCGTAGGCCCGGAGCGTTTCGACTCGCTCGTTCCTCGCTCGCTCAACGACCGGAGTGAGTCACGCGCGGGAGGTGGCGTCCTCGAAGGCGACCCACGCGAGCATCGCGCACTTCACGCGCGCGGTGAACTTCGAGACGCCCGAGAGCGCGGCGGCGTCGCCGAAGACCTCTTCATCCAGCGCGATCTCGCCGCGCGAGCGCAGCGCTTCGCGGAAGCCCTCGATGAGAGCGGATGCCTCGTCCCGCGGCATCCGTTCCTCCTCCTCGATCAGCGCGGCGAGCATCGACGCCGACGCCTGCGAGATGGAGCAGCCGGCGCCGTCCCACGTGACCTCGTCGACGGTGGTGCCGTCGTCGGAGAGGCGCACGCGGAGGGTGATCTCGTCGCCGCAGATCGGGTTGCGCTGGAACGAGGTGGCCACGCGCCCCTCTTCGGCCCCGAGGCCCTTGCCGTGGGGGCGCTTGGAGTGGTCGAGGATGAGCTCCTGGTAGAGCGATTCGAGGCCGCTCATGCGCCGGCTCCGAAGAACGCGCGTACGCCCGACAGCGCGTCGAGGAACACGTCGACGTCGTCGGCCGTGTTGTACAGCGACGACGATGCGCGCACCGAGGCGGTGAGGCCGAAGCGGCGGTGCAGCGGCTGGGCGCAGTGGTGCCCGACGCGCACTGCGACACCGCGGGCGTCGAGGAACTGGCCGACATCGTGCGCGTGCACGCCGTCGACGTCGAAGGCCCAGAGGCCGACGCGCTCGGCACCGTCGGCATCGCCCAGCAGCCGCACGCCCGGAATCGCGCGCAGCCCTTCGCCCATGCGGGCCTCGAGCGCCTTCTCGTGCGCGTGCACGGCGTCCATGCCGACGCCGTCGAGGTAGCGGACCGCGGCCGCGAGCCCGATCGCCTGCGACACCGGCTGGGTTCCGGCTTCGAAGCGCTGCGGCGGCGGCAGATACGACGCCTCGTCGAGGGTGACGGTGGTGATCATCGAGCCGCCGGTGAGGAACGGCGGCAGCGCCTCGAGCACGTCGGCGCGGCCGTAGAGGCCGCCCACGCCGTAGGGGCCGAGCATCTTGTGGCCCGAGAACACCGCGAGGTCGACGCCCAGAGCGGGGAAGTCGAGCGGCAGGTGCGGCGCCGACTGGCACGCGTCGAGCACGGTCACGGCGCCGACCGCCTGCGCGAGGGAGACGAGCTCGGCGACCGGGTTCACGATGCCCAGCACGTTGGAGACGTGCGTGAAGGCGACGACACGGGTGCGCTCGCCGAAGAGGGTGGCGGCAGCATCCGTGTCCAGTGTCCCGTCGTCGCGAACGGGGATGTGACGCAGCAAAGCGCCGGTGCGGAAGGCGAGCTCCTGCCAGGGGATGAGGTTCGCGTGGTGCTCGGTCTCGGTGATGACGATCTCGTCGCCGGGCTGCAGCGCGAAGCGCGCGCTCGCGGGGGCTCCGCGGCCGACGCTCGCGTTGCCGATCGCGTACGCGACGAGGTTGAGACCGGCGGTCGCACCGCTCGTCCACACCAGCTGCTCGGGTCGTGCGCCGACGAAGCCGGCCACCGTCGTGCGGGCGTCCTCGAAGAGCTCGGTCGCCTCGGCGGCGAGGGTGTGCGCGCCGCGGTGCACAGCGGAGTTCGCCCGCGTGAGGAAGTCCACTTCGGCGTCGATGACCGCCTGCGGCTTCTGGCTCGTCGCACCCGAGTCGAGGTAGACCAGGCGCTCGCCGTTCACACGCTGCGCGAGGATCGGGAAGTCCGCGCGGAGGGCGGCGGCGTCCAGAGGCGCGATCGACGAGGGTGCGGGTGCGGAGGAACTCACCCTTCCAGGCTACGCGGGATGCTGCGTGCCGGGGCGGGGTGCTCGTTCGGGGTCGCCCGAACCCCGGCGGCCGGCGCGGTCGTCGCCGGGCAGCGCGCGCGAGCGGCGGCCGTAGATGAGCTCCGACGAGTCGAGCAGCCACGGCACGAGCGTGATGGACACACCGTGCACGAGCATGAGCTGCTGCGCCATGCGGCGGGCGCGCCGGTTGTGCAGGATCGACTCCCACCAGTGGCCCACGATGTACTGCGGCAGGTAGACGGTGACCACCGACGACCCGTGCTGTTCGCGGTACTTCTTGACGAACTCGGCGATCGGGCTCGCATACATGCGGTACGGCGACTCGATGATCTTGAGCGGGATCGGCATGCGGTGCTCCCGCCACTCCGCCTCGAGGGCGGCGGCATCCTCCTTGGTCACCGAGACGTGCACCGCGAAGGTCTTGTCGTGCTTGGCCGCAAGGGCGTAGTCGACGGCCTTGACGACGGGCTTCTGCAGCTTGTTGACGAGGATGAGGGCCACGTCGCCCGTCGAGCCGAAGTGGATGTGGTCGTCCATCGCGATCTCGTGCTCGACGTCGCGGTAGTAGCGGTGCACACCCACCATGAGGAACGACAGCACCGGGATCGCGAGGAACACGAGCCACGCGCCGTGCGTGAACTTCGTGATGGTCACGATGATGAGGACGGAGGCCGTCATCGTGGCGCCGAGCGAATTGATCACGAGCCCCTTGCGCAGGCCGAACAGCGCGGTGCGCGTCGAGCCGCTCCGGCGCGCTTCGGGCGGAAGCTCGCGGATGCCCCGGATCCCCCGCATCCAATGCCGGATCATGCCGATCTGGCCGATCGTGAACGAGACGAACACGCCGATGATGTACAGCTGGATCAGATTCGTGAGGTTCGCCTGGTACACGATCAGCACGCCGATGGCGACGAGCCCCAGGATGATCATGCCGTTCGAGTAGACGAGGCGGTCGCCGCGGGTGTTGAGCGCCTTCGGCGCGTAGCCGTCGCGCGCGAGCACCGACCCGAGCAGCGGGAACCCGTTGAAGGCGGTGTTGGCCGCGAGCAGCAGCACCACCGCGGTCGCCGCCTGGATGATGAAGAACGGAATCGAGTTCATCCCGAACACGGCCGACGAGACCTGGGCCATGAGGCTCGGCTGCGGGTTCGAGCAGTCGAAGCCGATGAGGTCGCAGGGGTTCTCGGCGTAGTGCACGCCGGAGACGAGCGCGATCGCCGTGAGTCCCGCGAACAGCAGGATCGCGATCCCGCCCATCATCGCGAGGGTGGACTGGGCGTTGCGCACCTTCGGCTGACGGAACGCCTGCACGCCGTTCGAGACCGCTTCAACGCCCGTGAGGGCGGAACAGCCGCTCGAGAACGCCCGCAGCACCAGCAGGATGACCGCGGCCTGGGTGAGGCTCTCGGTCTGCACCGAGTACTGGGCGCTGGAGGCGACCGGCGGGTTGCCGGTCACGATCTGGAAGAGGCCGACGACGATCATCACGCCGACCGACCCGATGAAGATGTAGGTGGGGATCGCGAAGGCGCTCGACGCCTCGCGCACACCGCGCAGGTTGACGACGACGATGAGGATGACGAACCCGACCGCCAGCTCGACGCGCCAGGGGTTGAGCGCGGGCAGCGCCGAGATGATGTTGTCGACGCCGGACGCGACCGACACGGCGACGGTGAGCACGTAGTCGACGAGGAGCGCCGAAGCCACGATCACCCCGGGGATCTCGCCGAGGTTCTTGCGGGCGACTTCGTAGTCGCCGCCGCCCGACGGATACGCCTTGATGAGCTGGCGGTAGCTGATGACCACGACGATCAGCAGCACGATGACCGCGGCGGCGACCCACGGAGCGAACGCGAGGAAGGCCAGGCCTCCCGTCAGCAGGATGAGCAGCAGCTCCTGCGGAGCGTACGCGACCGATGACAGCGCGTCGGAGGCGAAGATCGGCAGCGCCCTCTTCTTCGGCAGGAGGTGCTCGTCGGAGTCGGTGGACGCGAGCGGGTCGCCGAGAATGAGGCGCTTGGCGATCGGCGCCTCGTCCACCGACGGCTCGCGGGTTTCGTTCGTCACGGCCGGTAACGCTACCCGCGGCTCTCCGCGAGGGTGGCCGTCCTCACGGAATCCATACGGGCGCCTCTCTGGAACACTCGTACCGTGGACGAGCAGATCATCCTCGGTGTGCTCGCGATCACCCTCGGGCTGGTCGTGGGGGTGCTGCTCTTCGTCCCGTTCGTCGCACTCAGCTACCGCCGCCGGGGCGGGTTCGGCGTCGGGCGCTTCGTGATCTGGGGCGCGGCGCTCGTCTACGTCATGGCGATCTGGACCTACACGCTGCTTCCCTTGCCCGACCCCGACGCGATCGCCTGCGCGGGCGTGAACGTCGACGTCACGGCCCTCGCCGGCGACCTGCGCGGGGCGATCATCCGACGGGGCGGCGGCTTCGCGGCAGATCCCGCCGTGCTGCAGCTGCTGCTCAACGTCCTTCTCTTCGTTCCGCTCGGCTTCTTCCTCCGCGTGCTGGGCGACCGCGGCGTGATCACGGTGCTCGTCGTGGGCGTCGCGCTCTCGGGCTTCGTCGAGGCCACTCAGCTCACCGGCGTCTGGGGACTGTACCCCTGCGCATACCGCGTGTTCGACGTCGACGACCTGCTCACCAACACCCTCGGCGCGGTGCTCGGCTCGCTGCTCGCCCTCGCCGTGCCGCGCCGCTACCGCGGGTCGCCGCGCCTTCCCGACGCAGGCCGGCCGCAGCCGGTCACGCGTGGCCGGCGCCTGCTCGGCATGCTGTGCGACGCGCTCGCCGCCT
>DATEOM010000048.1:0-4748 GCA_035274105.1 Microbacterium sp. | reverse complement strand
GCCGCTGGCGCCGCGCGCGTTCGGCAGGGTCGCGAGGGCCAACGGCGTCGCGCCCCTGAAGACCGTCGTGTCGCTGCTCGAGGCCGATCACAACCTGCTGACGGTCATGGCGGGGGAGCTCGAGGGCTACGCGCTTCCCGCCGCGTATCAGCGCGTCGGGCCGATCTTCGCGCACATCGACGCGCCGATGCCACCGATCGTGACGGAACTCGCGCAACGTTCCGAACCGCTCATCTACCTCGGACTCGGCTCGTCGGCGAACCGTGAGATGGTGCTCGCAGCCGCGTCGCAGCTCGGCACGCTCCCGGTGAACGTCGTCGCACCGGTTGCGCACTACCTGCGCGACGGAGACGTGCTGCCGTCGAACGTGCACGTGACCGGCCTGCTGCCGGCGCACCTGCTGGGCGGGCTCGTCGACGCGGCGGTGCTCCACGGCGGGCAGGGCACGGTGCAGACCGCCTGTGCGGCGGGCATCCCGTTCGTCGGCATGGGACTGCAGCCCGAGCAGGTCTGGAACGTCGACCAGTGCGTCCGGCAGGGCAACGCGCTCGCGCTGTCGCCGAAGCAGGCGGGAACGCCGGCGCTCGCGAACGCCGTGCGCCGGGTGCTGTCGGACGACAAGATGCGTGCCGCGGCAGAGCGTGTGCGCGCCGCGTATGCGAACGAGGATGGGGCCGCAGCATCCGCTCGCGTCATCGAGGCCTGCCTCGCAGGACAGGGGTGAGCACGAATCCGGGGCCGGGCGGGAACGTGCTCGTGCGGCGACGTCAGCTCAGCGCGCGGAGGCGCTCCAGCAGAGGCTCGGCCGCCTCGGCGAGGAACCGGTCCTGCGCCTCGTCGCCGATCTGCACGAGGGCGACGTCGGTGAAGCCCGCCTCGAGATAGGGGCGCACGCTCTCGGCGATCGCGTCGAGGTCCGGCCCGCACGCGATGGACTCCGCAACATCCTCCGGGCGCACGAACTTGCTGGCGGCCTCGAAGCCCGCGGGAGTGGGGAGGTCTGAGTTCACCGGCCAGCCTCCGCCGAACCACCGGAACTGCTCGTGCGCCCGCTCGACCGCCGTGGCCTTGTCGGGGTCCCACGACACAGGCACCTGACCGATCTTGCGCGACGTGCCGCCCGCGCCAGGCCGGGCGTCGGTTGTTCGGACCTCGTCCCAGAGTTCCACGAGCTCCGATCGCGGCTCGACCGCGATCAGATGGTCCGCCAGCGGTGCGAACGATCCGATCGACTCCTCACCCGACACGGCCACACCGAGCTCGACCGGGGTGTCGGGGACATCCCAGATCCGCGCGGAGTCCACACGGAAGTGCTCCCCGACGTAGGTGAGCAACTCGCCGGTGTGCAGCTCGCGGATGATCTCGATCGCCTCGACGAGCCGGTCCTGGCGGACGTCGACGTTGGGCCAGCCCTCGCCGACGACGTGCTCGTTGAGACTCTCGCCCGAGCCCAGCCCGAGCAGGAACCGGCCCTCGCTGAGAATCTGCAGCGTCGCCGCCTTCTGGGCGACGACGGCCGGGTGGTAGCGCATCGTGGGGCACGTCACGTAGGTCATCAGCTCGACGCGGGAGGTCGCGTGGGCGACCGCGCCGAGCACGGTCCAGGCGTACGGCGAGTGCCCCTGGCTCACGAGCCAGGGGGAGTAGTGGTCGCTCGAGACCTCGAAGTCGAAACCGGCGTCCTCCGCCGCTTGGGCGTACCGCACCAACTCACGCGGCCCGCTCTGCTCGCCCATCAGGGTGTATCCGAATCGCACCATCGTGTTCCTCGCCTTCCGCGTTGCGTCGCCCGTGCGGCGGCCGCCTTTCGGACGATACGAATGGACGTGCGACATCGCCCGGGGATTGCGACCTCGACCTCCGGGTGCTAACCCGAGGCAGACCCGCGTGTCGGGACAGGGCTGTCGGCCCGTCGGCGCATCGGGCTAGCGTGGGGCGCGACCGTACGTCCCCACGGAGGTTCGCATGCCCGTCGTCACCACCGACGAGAACCTCGCAGAGTCCGCGTGACCGCGCATCGGCTCACGCGCGACGAGGCGCGGCGCCTCGTCGTGCGCGCGCAGCTGCTCGACGCGGAGCGACCGGGCGACGTCGTCGAGGTCGCCGAGCAGCTCGGCTACATCAAGATCGACCCGACGGCGACGATCGCGCCGTGCGAGCACACCGTGCTGTGGTCGCGGATCGGCTGGTCGTACGAGCCCGGGCAGCTGCGCAAGGTCGTCGAGGACGACCGGCTGCTCTTCGAGTTCGACGGGACGTTCCGGCCGATGAGCCTGCTGCCACTGATGCTGCCGGCGATGCGGCGGTGGCCGGAGCGCGAGAGCAGCCGGCAATGGCTCGAAGCCAACGCCGGCTTCCGCGCCGACGTGCTCGCGCGCCTGCGCGCGGACGGCCCGCTGCTCGCGAGCGACATCCCCGACACGGCGCAGGTGAGCCGGGCACCCGACGGCTGGTCGGGGTCGAACCAGGTGCCGCACATGCTGGACTTCCTGCTGCGCCAGGGCGAGGTCGCGGTCACCCGCCGCGAGGGCCGGCATCGCGTGTGGGATCTCGCCGAGCGCGTGTACCCCCAGCACCTTCCCGAGTACGCCGACGACGAGGCGGCCGCGCTGCTCGCATCCCGTCGCCTGCAATCCGCCGGCATCGTCAAGCCGCACCGGTACTGGAGCGGCGTCGCGAAAGACACCGGTGAACCTGCGCTCGTCGAGGGAAGCACGACGAAGTACCGCGTCGATCCCGAGGCGCTGGCCGCCCTCGACGATGAGGACACCGGTGGTCGCGTCGCCTTCCTCAACCCGTACGACAGCCTGCTCTTCGACCGCAAGCGCCTCGAAGAGCTGTTCGAGTTCACCTACGTGCTCGAGCAGTTCAAACCGAAGCCGCAGCGCCGGTACGGCTTCTTCGCGCACCCGATCCTGATGGGCGACCGATTCGTGGGGATGCTGGACGCCGAGGTCGACCGCGACCGCGAGGTCCTCAAGATCAACGCGCTCCACGAATTCCTGCCGTTCGAGCCGGAGGAGTCCGAGATGGTGCGCGCCGAGATCACCGAACTCGCCGAATGGCTGGGGGTGTCCCTCACGGGACTGCCCTGAACGGGCGGGGAGCATCGTGCAGACAGGGCTCGGTGACCGATCGCGCTCAGCCGACCGCCGCCTCGACGGACCCTGCTTCCTCGGGCGGCTCCGGCACGACGTGCAGGCCCGCCGGCGAGTTCGCGGTGCGCATCAGCGCCTCGAGCCAGCTGCGGTTGGTCTTCGCCGGCCGCCCGCCGTAGAACGAGAACACGAGGCTGGCTCCGGAGTGCACCCAGACGGTGGTGCGGCCGCCCCCGGTGCTGATGTCACCGGCCCACGTGAAGAAGAAGGGCTCGTTGCGGCGCAGCTTGGTGCCCATCGCGACCTGCAGGTGCGACAGCACCCGATCGTCGAACTCCGCGCGGACACCGCCTTCGTAGATGAACTTGCCCACGTGCCTCCTTCATGAGCACCATGCCCGTAAGGAGACTCTCGGGCAGATCGACTTCCGGCCCCGCGTCGGTGCCCGCCGTGCGAAAGCGCGGCTCGCGAAACGAAACGGCTCAGCGGCCGCGCAGCGTCTGACGTGGCGATCTTCCGTACGCGTCGCGGTAGTGACGCGCGAATCGCGACGCGCTGGCGAACCCCCAGCGCTGTGCGATCTCAGCGACGGAGGCTCCCGTCGCCTCCTGCAGCTCGTCGTGCGCCCCGGCGAGCCGCCGGCCGCGCAGATACTCCATGGGCGTCTGATCCAGCGCCCGCCGGAACGCATACTGCAGCCCGCGCGGAGAGATGTCGGCGGCGAGCGCGACGTCGTCGATCGTGATCGCCTCGTGCGCGTGCTGTTCCATGTAGGCGATCGCGCGGCGGACGGTCCGGGGGGCCGCGGTGCGCTGCGCCGAGCGTTCGAGAGCGGCCACGAACGCGGGGGAGAAGACGGCGAGCGTGGTGTGCAGCGCGTGACGGCGCAGTTCAGCCTCGACGATTGCGGCGCTCGGCCCGGGGACGAAGAGGGTGCCGGCGACGTGCTGGAAGACGCGCTCCCAGTGCGCGGCGAGACCGCGATCGACCGGCGACGACCCGACGGTCGACGACCGGAGTGAGAAGCGGTCGTCGCCGGTCATGCGGCGCGCCTCATCCTCAGCCTGCGCACGGTCGAACACGAACGCGCGCACGTCGGCCTGCTGCTGCCAGCGCGCCGACGTCGGTCCGTCCAGCGCCAGCCACGGCACACCGGCGTTGAGATCGCCCTGGGGCCCACCGACCCACGCGCCGCGAGACGCCACGCGGCAGGCCATCAACTGATCGTCCGGTTCGACGGCGGACTGCACGGATGCGGCCAGGCGGTAGCTGACGATGGAGAGGCCGGGGAGTGCCGCCGACGTCCACGAGAACCCGAACGTGCGCGGATCCACCTTCTGCAAGGCGGCCGACGGCACGAATCGGCGCCACGTCTCCTCGACGTCGCCGACCTCGCGTGACGCGAGCGTCAGCAACTCGCCCAATGATCCTCCCCGAATCAGCGCGCAGGCGATGGCCTGCTTCGCGCGCAGGCGAGTACGCGGCGGTCTCGATACTCTATCCCGCCAGGTGGTCCGCGGCGTCCGCGGTCGGATCATCGGCGGCGGAACACCCGGCCCGCCCGGCGCTGCGTCAGGCGGGAGTGTCGCGCAGGCCGGCCGAGATCAGGTCCGCGAGGGCGGGGAGGTCGGCCGAGTCCGCGGGGGTGCG
>DATEOM010000047.1:0-3644 GCA_035274105.1 Microbacterium sp. | reverse complement strand
GGCCTCCGGTCGCCGGCGTCGCGCGCCCTCGGCGACCGCGGCGACGCCCTCGCCGTGCTGGGCAGACTTCTCGTGCTCGGGATGCCGCAGGCCGCAGCATCCGTGGATCAGACCCTCTCGCGAGCCGGCGCACGAGGACTGGCGCGGCTGGGGCTCGCCGAGATCGACGGCGACGAGGTGCGCCCGCTCGCAGTGGTGCGGCCGCAGTCGTACGCCGACGCGTCCGGATCCGGACAGTGGTGGATCGCGAGCGACCTCGACGAGGCCGCGCTCGGCGGGCCGCTGCCCGAGGATCACGTGCTCGGCGTCGGTGGAGCGTCGCTGACGCTGGCCGGGCTGCAGCTTCCGACTCCCGCGGAGCGCGCGCTCGACATCGGGGCGGGCTGCGGCATCCAGGCGCTCCGGGCCCGCGCGCACGTCGATCACGTGGTGGCGACCGACATCTCGCCGCGCGCGCTGTCGTTCACGCGCCTGAACGCCCTTCTCAACGGCGTCGACGGCATCGAGGTGCGCCTCGGCAGCCTCTTCGAGCCGGTCGCCGGCGAGCAGTTCGACCGCGTCGTGTCGAACCCGCCGTTCGTGATCACGCCACGCGTCGCCGACGTGCCCGCGTACGAGTACCGCGACGGCGGGATGGTGGGCGACGACGTCGTGGCGGCCTTCGTGACGGGCGTGGGCGCGCACCTCGCGCCCGGCGGAGTCGCGCAGCTGCTGGGCAACTGGGAGACGCGCGACGGCGTGCCCGGGCTCGAGCGCGTGCGCGGGTGGGTCGCGTCGTCGCCGGTGCCGCTCGACGCCTGGGTGGTCGAGCGCGAGAGCCTCGACCCGCTGTCGTACGCGGAGCTCTGGGTGCGCGACGGCGGCACGCTGCCCGGCACGCCCGGCTTCGCGCGGCTCGTCGACGCGTGGCTCGACGACTTCGCGGCCCGCGCGGTGACCGAGGTCGGGTTCGGGTACCTGCTGCTGCGGCGTCCGGCCGACGGGCCTCCGGCACTCGCCCGGTACGAGACCCTCCATACGGCGCTCGCCGGCGAGGGGCTCGGCGCGCACCTCGCGGCAGCGCTCGAGGCGCACGACCGCCTCAGCACTCTCGACGACGCGGGGTTCGCAGCATCCGTCCTCCTCGTCGGGCCGGATGTCACCGAGGCGCGTCATCACCTGCCGGGCGCGGAGGATCCGACGGTCATCGAGCTTCGCCAGGGCGGCGGATTCGGCCGCGCGCTGGGTGTCGATCCCGGGCTCGCCGCACTCGTCGGGGCCTGCGACGGCGACCTGCCGGTGGGAGTGCTCATCGACGCGATCGCCGATCTGCTCGAGGTCGACGCTCGCGCGCTGCGCGCGGACCTGCTCCCCCGTGTGCGCGAGCTGACGTTCACCGGCTTCCTGCGATTCGCGTGAGCGCTGCTCGGTAGGCCCAGCCCGCGCGCAGATAGGCTCGATGCCATGCTCAACATGGCCGAGGGCATCGCGCGCCTCGGCGCGCTCGCCGAGTCCCCCGTCGTCGCCGCGATCGCACGCGCCTTCTCCGATGCCGGCTTCGACCTCGCGATCGTGGGCGGCCCCGTGCGCGACGCGCTGCTCGGCCGGCCGACGAACGACCTCGACTTCACGACGAACGCGCGCCCCGACGACATCCTCAGGATCGTGAAGCCCATCTCGTCGGCGCAGTGGGACATCGGCCGCGCGTTCGGCACGATCGGCGCCCGCGTGCACGGCGAGCAGGTCGAGATCACGACGTACCGTGCCGACAGCTACGACGGCGTCACGCGCAAGCCCACCGTCGAGTTCGGCGACACCATCGAGGGCGACCTCGTGCGGCGCGACTTCACGGTCAACGCGATGGCGCTGCGGGTTCCCGGGCAGACGCTGGTCGACCCGACCGGCGGCGTCGAGGACCTCGTCCGCGGCGTGCTCCGCACCCCCACCGATCCCGCCGTGAGCTTCGGCGACGACCCGCTTCGCATGCTGCGTGCCGCCCGCTTCGCCTCGCAGCTCGGCTTCGCGGTCGACCCGGCCACCGAGGCCGCGATGGAGGAGCTGCGCCGCACGCTCGAGATCGTCAGCCCCGAGCGCATCCAGGGCGAGCTCGTCAAGCTGCTGGCGACGAACGACCCGGTACGCGGCATCCGTCTCCTCGTCGAGACGGGGCTCATGACCGAGTTCCTCCCCGAGATCCCCGCGCTGCAGCTCGAGGTCGACGAGCACCACCACCACAAGGACGTCTACGAGCACTCGCTGACGGTGCTGCGGCAGGCGATCGAGCTCGAGAAGAAGCGGAATCCGGATGCTGCGCCCGACGTCGCGCTGAGGCTCGCGTCGCTGCTGCACGACATCGGCAAGCCGGCGACCCGCCGCCTCGAGCCCGGCGGCGGGGTCACGTTCTACCACCACGACCTCAAGGGCGCGCGGATGGCCCGCAAGCGCCTGCAGGAGCTGCGCTTCGACACCGCGACCATCGCGACGGTGTCACGGCTCATCGAGCTGCACCTGCGCTTCTTCGGGTACTCGGAGGGCGCGTGGACCGACTCGGCCGTCCGCCGGTACGTGCGCGATGCCGACGCCGAGCTCGAGCGCCTGCACATCCTCACGCGCGCCGACGTGACCACCCGCAACGTCAAGAAGGCCACACGACTCGCGCGCGCCTACGACGACATCGAGCGCCGCATCGGCGAGCTCGCGGCCCAGGAGCAGCTCGACGCGATGCGCCCCGAGCTCGACGGCAACCGCATCCAGGAGGTGCTGGGCATCAAGCCCGGCCGCGAGGTGGGCGAGGCGTACAAGTTCCTGCTCGACCTGCGCCTCGACGAGGGGGTCGTCGGCGAAGAGGAGGCCGAGCGCCGCCTGCGGGAGTGGTGGGCCGCCCGCGCCTGACCCGCGGCATCCACTCCGCCGATCCACGCCGTCCGCCTACACTGGACGCACGCTCCACCGACGTCGATCGGAGCCGCCGTGTCATCACCCTGGTCGCAGCGCCGCGAGGTATCGCCCGAGACCTCCCGCCTGCTCATCGAGCGCGCCCACGAGGAGCTGGTGGCCGGGAACACCGCCGACGAGCGGCTGCACGACGTGCGTCTGCTCGTGCGCGACTCATGGCGCCGCTCGCTCGACAGCCTCGTCGGGGCCGAGGCGCTTCCGCCCGTCGACCTCACCGCAGACGAGCTCGAGGCGTATCGCCGTGCGCATCCGCTCTCCGCGGTCATCGACATGGTGCGGGGCCTGCTTCTGCCCGGTGAGGCATCCGAATCCGGGGTCGTCGTCGCCGTGGGCGACGCCGCCGGGCGCCTGCTGTGGGTCGAGGGCGACCGCAACGTACGCAGCTTGACCGGCGAGATGGGCTTCGTCGCGGGCGCCAACTGGTCGGAGGACGCCGTCGGCACCTCAGCGCCCGGCACCGCCCTTGCAATCGATCAGTCGGTGCAGATCACCGGCGCCGAGCACTTCAATCGGCTGGTGCAGCCGTGGTCGTGCAGCGCCGCGCCCGTGCACGACCCTGAGACCCGCCGCATCCTGGGCGTGATCGACGTGACCGGTGGGCTCGAGGCCGTCACGCCTCAGGCGCAGCTGCTGGTGGATGCCACGGCCCGCGCGATCGAGGGCGAGCTCCTGGTCGCGCGGCTCCGCGCCCGCGCCGAGCCGCCGCGACC
>DATEOM010000046.1:0-2169 GCA_035274105.1 Microbacterium sp. | reverse complement strand
CGGCCTCGATCCGGGCGCTGCGCGAGGCGGCGGCCGCGATCGAGGCCGCGCTGCGCGCCGACCGCCGCTGACTCCTCCCGGCGCCTGCGCTCCTCATCTGAGGCCCAGGGCCGAGCTGAGGATCGAAACCGGCTCCCCCCTCCTCATCTCGGCTGAGCTCCTCAAGTGAGGATGGTGCCACGCTTCCCGATCAACGGGAATCCGACGCCAGCCCGGCGCGACCGGTTCACACTGGGCGGAGGCATCCGTTCCCGAACGTCGAAGGAGACGTCCATGTCCACGATCCGCACCCGCGTCGCCATCATCGGCGCCGGTCCCGCCGGTCTCCTGCTGTCGCACCTGCTCGGGATCGCCGGCATCGAGTCGATCGTCATCGATCAGCGCTCGCGCGAAGAGATCGAGACGACGATCCGCGCCGGCATCCTCGAGCAGGGCACGGTGGAGATCCTGGACTCGTCGGGGGCGTCGAGCCGCGTGCGCACGGTCGGCAACCGCCACGACGGCATCGAGCTGCGCTTCGCGGGCCACGGCCACCGCATCGACTTCGCCGATCTCGTCGGCCGCGGGGTGTGGCTCTACCCGCAGCACGAGGCGCTGAAGGACCTCATCGCCGTGCGCCTCGACAAGGGCCAGGATCTCCGCTTCGGCGTGACCGCGGTACGCGTCGAGGACGCGGCATCCGATCGCCCCCGCGTCATCGCGACCGACGCCGGCGGCGCGCCGCTCGAGATCGAGGCCGAGTTCGTCGTCGGCGCCGACGGCTCGCGCAGCGTCGCCCGCGAGGCGGTCACGGGTTCGTCGACCGGCGGCTACTTCCGCGAGTATCCGTTCGCGTGGTTCGGGATCCTGTGCGAGGCGCCGCCCAGCGCCGAGGAGCTCATCTACAGCAACTCCCCCGACGGGTTCGCGCTCATCAGTCAGCGGAGCGCCACGGTGCAGCGCATGTACTTCCAGTGCGACCCGAACGCCGACCCGAACGCCCTCCGCGAGGAGCAGCTGTGGGAAGAACTGCAGAAGCGCGTGCCCGGCACGACCCTCAAGGAGGGCCGGATCTTCCAGCGCG
The DNA here is from genome assembly GCA_035274105.1 of Microbacterium sp. Taxonomy (GTDB): domain Bacteria; phylum Actinomycetota; class Actinomycetes; order Actinomycetales; family Microbacteriaceae; genus Microbacterium. The sequence continues at coordinate 1,106 of DATEOM010000046.1, read as the reverse complement.
ACGTGCTGCGCTTCCGCAGCTTCGTCGCCCACGAGCTGCTGCACGGCCGCGTCGCGCTCATCGGCGACGCCGCGCACACCGTGCCGCCGACCGGTGCGAAGGGCATGAACCTCGCCGTCGCCGACGTGCTCGTGCTCGAGCGGGCGCTGCGCGCCCTGCTGCTCGAGAACGACGACCGGCTCATCGAGGCCTTCCCCGAGAAGGCCCTCCACCGCATCTGGAAGGCGCAGCACTTCTCGTGGTGGATGACGAACATGCTGCACGTCGCGCCCGACGCGTCGGACTTCGACCGCCTGCGCCAGCTCGGCGAGCTGCAGTCGGTGGTCGAGTCCGAGGCCGGTCGCCGCTTCCTCGCCGAGGCCTACACCGGGTGGCCGCTCGAGGGCCTCGCCTGAGGGGCGGGCTCACCGAGACAGGGGACTCCCGCCGAAACCCAGGACCATACCCCCGGTCTCGGTCGAAGCACCCGGCTTCGGCGACCCATGCCACCCACTGAGAGCGGACGGATGCTGCGGCCCGCGTCTCGGCTATAGTGCGGTGCCTATGGCCTCATCGTCGCGGACCGCGCCGCCGTCGCGCACGGCGTCGACCCTGATGCTGCTCGTGGCCGTGTGCCTCGTCGCCGCGAACATGCGTCCGGCGATCACGGGCCTCGGACCGCTCCTCGACCAGATCGGCGCGGACACCGGCATGTCGGTCGCGGCGCTCGGCATCCTCGCCGCGGTGCCGCTGGCCGCCTGGGCGCTGTTCTCGCCGGTCGCGCACAGCCTCAGCCGCCGCTTCGGCCAGCCGCGCGTGCTGCTGGGGTCGCTGCTGGTGCTGCTCGCGGGCACGCTGGTGCGATCGATCCCCGGTCCGGTGGTGAGCCTCTGGGTCGGCACCGCGATCGTCGGCACCGGCATCGCGATCATCAACGTGCTGATGCCCGCGGTCGTCAAGCGCGAGTTCCCGGGTCGTGTCCCGGCCATGACGGCGACCTACAGCGCGCTCCTCGCGGGGATGGGCGCGGTCTCGTCGGGCGTGGTCGTGCCCATCTCGCACGTCGAGCTGGGCGGCGAGGCGGCCGGGTGGCGGTTCGCGCTCCTCGTCACCGGAGCGGCCCTGCT
>DATEOM010000045.1:0-2119 GCA_035274105.1 Microbacterium sp. | reverse complement strand
TCCGCCCCGAGCGGCGAGGACGCGGCGCAGCAGTACGACGACACCAAGCGCATCTCGGACGAGTACGGCAAGGACTACCTCGCCCAGTTCATCATCGGGCTGCGCGAGATGCACCACATCTGTCTGCCCCTCTACGACACCACGGACTCGCAGAGTCGTGCGGAGACCCTCCAGATGACCCGCGATCTGATCGACGCCGGCGCGAAAGAGGGCTACGGCATCTACCGCGCGCACAACGTCCTCGCCGAGCAGGTGGCCGACACCTTCAGCTTCAACGACCACGTCCAGCGCAGGTTCAACGAGCGCATCAAGGACGCACTCGACCCCAACGGCGTCCTCAACCCGGGCAAGGCGGGGATCTGGCCCTCCCGCCTGCGCACACGCTGACACCGGCTGCGGCCGTCGCCCGGGCCGCCGAACGGCCCCGGAGGTCATCCGACCTTCCGGGGCCGTTCGCCGTGCGCCGGTCGGGGCGTCTCCCGATTCGGTAACGACACGCTTCGGCCCGTCGCGCCGACTTGACGGCGGCGGTGTCCGTTACCTACATTGCAAGAACCTGAATCGGTTCTCATGTTGAGCTGAGAGCGATGCGCCGGTTCACGCACCAGATCCTTCCAATGGGGAAAGGCACGCACATGCGGGTTACGAAGAAGTTGCTCCTGGGCTCCGTGGTCGTCACGGCAGCGCTCGCCCTGGCGGCGTGCGCGCCGACCACCGAGACACCCTCCGGCGAGGCGACCGACGGCGGACCGTCCGAGGTCACGGTCGGCATCGTCACGAGCGAGTCCGGTCCGCTCGCCGGCTACGGCAAGCAGTACCTCGACGCGTTCAAGGCGGGGCTCGACTACGCCACCGACGGCACCGGCGAGATCGACGGCACGACGATCGACGTCGAGTACCGCGATGACGCCGGCGACCCCGACAAGGCCGTCACCGCTGTCAAGGAGCTCATCGGCTCGGGCGTGAACATCATCGCCGGAACCGCGTCATCGGGCGTCGCGCTGGCGGTCGCCGAGCAGGCGGAGCAGAACAAGGTGCTCTACATCTCGGGCCCCGCCGCGGCTGACGCGATCACCGGCATCAACGACTACACGTTCCGCTCGGGTCGCCAGAGCGCGCAGGACGTCGCGACCGCCGGCACGTTCCTCGACGACATCGAGGGCAAGACCGTGACGGTGTTCGCGCAGGACAACGCGTTCGGCCAGGGGAACGTGGCGGCGGTCGATGCGATCCTCGGCGGCCAGGGTGCGACGGTGAACTCGGTGCTCGTCGCCGAGGACGCCACCGAGTTCACGCCGTTCGCGCAGCAGGTGCTCGCGGGAGCTCCCGACCTCGTGTTCGTGGCCTGGGCCGGTGCGACCTCGGGCGCGATGTGGCAGGCGATGAGCCAGCAGGGCGTGCTCGACGAGATCCCGGTCGTGACCGGTCTCGGCGACGCCGCGACGTTCGGCGCCTACGGCGAGGCATCCGAGAAGATCAACTTCCTGAACCACTACTTCCCGGGCGCTCCCGACAACGACGTCAACACCGCGATGGTGGAGGCGATCGAAGAGGCCGGCGGCACGCCCGACCTGTTCAGCCCCGACGGCTTCAACGCGGCGATCATGATCGTCCACGCGATCCAGGAGGGCCAGGGCGACGTCGACGCCATGGTCTCGGCGCTCGAGGGCTTCGAGTTCGAGGGCCCGAAGGGCACGATGACCGTGCGCGAAGGCGACCACGCCCTCATCCAGGAGATGTACCAGGTCAAGCTCGTCGCCGACGGCGGCACCTTCGCGCCCGAGCTCGTCGACACGGTCTCGGCCGACGACGTCGCTCCCGCCGAAGCCGAGTGACCCGGGGCTTCGCGAAACGATGAGCACCAGAGTCCCGTCCGCGCCCGTCGCCGAGACCGCGCGCCGCGGCTCTCCGCTGACCATCGAGGGCCTCGGCCTGCAGATCGGCGGCGCGACGATCCTGAAAGACGTCGAGCTCGACGTCGCCGCCGGCTCCCTCGTGGGTGTCATCGGTCCGAACGGCGCCGGCAAGACCACGCTCTTCAACGTGGTCTCCGGCCTTGTGAAGCCGACCTCGGGACGCGTCCTGATGGACGGCGACGACATCACCAAGGCGTCCGTCC
>DATEOM010000044.1:0-2119 GCA_035274105.1 Microbacterium sp. | reverse complement strand
CTGCTGCGCGAAGGGCGGCAGGCCGCACGCATCGTCGACCTCGCCGACACCACTCGGAGCGTGCTGCTCGACATGCCGTCCGATGTCGTGGACGGTGTCTTCAGCCCCGATGAAAGTCGCGTCGTCATCGCGGCGGGCGATCGAGCCTGGGTGTGGAGCGTGCGCACCGGCGATCTCGAAATGACTCTCGACGGCCACCTCGACGTCGTCCGGGCTCTCGCGTTCCGCTCGACCGGCGAACTGGTGACGGCGGGTATGGATGGGGCGATCTTCACCTGGGCGCTCGACGGCTGGGCCGACTCCTTCCGCGACGGGGTGCGGGATGTGTCGGAGATGGCTCTGCCGACCGACGGACGCACCCTCGTCTACCACTTTCCGGACGGCCGGATGAAGGGGATCTCGGCCGATCCCGGCATCTGGTTCGAGCGGGCATGCGCGATCGCGGGCCGCGGGCTGAGCCCGAAGGAGTGGCGGGACGTGTTCGCCGACCGGCCGTACGATCCCGCCTGCGCCACGGGCTCGTCCTCCGCGCTGCGCGAATAGACTCGGCCGCATGGCCACCGCCGCACCGGTCCAATTCGGTCAGTACCCGCCCGCCCGACGCACGCTGCTGCACGTGAGCGACACCCACCTGCTCGCGGGCGATGTGCCGCTCGGCGGCCGTTTCGACACCGCGGCGAACCTCACCCGTGCTCTCGAGGCGGCCGAGGCAACCGGCATCCGTCCCGACGCGATCGTGTTCACGGGCGACCTGACGGATCTCGGTGAGCCCGAGGCGTACGCGGCGCTGCGCGCGGCGGTGGAGCCGGTCGCGGAGCGACTCGGCGCCCCGGTGGTGTGGCTCGCCGGCAATCACGACGAGCGCCCGGCGCTGCGGCGCGACCTGCTCGGGCTCGAGCCCACCGAAGAGCCCGTCACCGGCGTCTGGGACCTCGGCGGGCTGCGGCTCATCGGCCTGGACTCGACGGTGCCCGGCTGGCACCACGGCGACCTCGACCATGGCCAGCTCGAGTGGCTGCGATACGAGCTCGCGACGCCGGCGCCGCTCGGCACGATCCTGGCGCTGCACCACCCGCCGCTGCCGTCGCACGTGCCCCTGTTCGACATCCTCGAATTGAGGGACCAGGGGAGGCTCGCCGACGTGATCGCCGGCACCGACGTGCGCGCGATCCTCGCCGGGCACCTGCACTACTCGACGAGCGGCACGTTCGCGGGCGTGCCGGTGAGCGTCGCCGCGGCGACCTGCTACACGATGAACCTCGCGCGTGCCGCGGTGGACGTCAACGGCATGGACGCCGGTCAGTCCTTCCACCTCGTGCACGTGTACGACGACACCATCACCCACGCCGTCGTGCCCGTCGTGGAGGCGCCGACCGGTGACGCGTTCTCCGCGGAATGGGTGGAGCGGATGTCGCGGCTCACGCCCGAGGAGCGGCTCGAGGCGTTCTCGCGCAAGCGTCGATGACGTCGTCCTCGTCACCGCCCCGATGTACGGGGAAGGGTGGCGGGGTGTACGCCGTGTACACCCCGGTCGACAGGCGCCGCGGGTAGGCTCGAAGCATCCCCGCACACCGCTGTGAACGACCCACGAGGACTGCAACACATGGCTCTGGACGCAATGACGCGAACCCGCATCGAGACCGACTCCCTGGGATCCCTCGAGATCCCCGCCGACGCGTACTGGGGCATCCACACCGCCCGGGCGCTGGAGAACTTCCCGATCTCCAAGAGGCCGATCTCGGTCTACCCCGACCTGGTGCGGGGGCTCGCGATGGTGAAGCAGGCGTCGGCCCGCGCGAACCGTGAGATCGGGGTGCTCGACCCCGCCAAGGCCGACCTGATCGACCGCGCGGCACAGCTCGTCATCGACGGCGATTTCCACGACCAGTTCGTCGTGGGAGTCATTCAAGGCGGCGCCGGCACGTCGACGAACATGAACGCGAACGAGGTCATCACCAACATCGCGCTCGAGCTCGCCGGCCGGCCCAAGGGCGACTACGCGTTCCTGTCGCCGATCGACGACACCAACCGCAGCCAGTCCACGAACGACGTGTACCCGACCGCGATCAAGGTCGGTCTCGGTCTCGACCTGAAGACCCTGCTCGAGGAGCTCGATCTG
>DATEOM010000043.1:0-5517 GCA_035274105.1 Microbacterium sp. | reverse complement strand
CCACGCTGGCCACGTCGTCCAGGACCTCAGCCGGCGGCAGCTCTTCGGAATGGATGCCCTGGTTCATCCTGTCCTCCCAAATCCGGCCCCGGGCGTGGGCGGCGCTATCCGGTCGGCGAGCTGCCGGGCGGCGTATAGCCCCGCGTTGATCAGATTGTGCCCGCGCTGGCCCAGTACGACGCCGATCAGCTCGGTGTTGAGGCCATGCACGGACCGGTAGGAGCGGAACATGAAGCAGCCGCCGGCCGCGTCGTCCGAGCCGGTCTTCATCCCGACGAACCCGTCTTGCCCGAGCAGTGTGTTGGTGTTGGCGACGGTTCCGGCGACGGGAAGTCGATAGCTCGAGGTCGACATCATCGCGGTGAGCGTGCTGTTGTCTGCGGCGTGCCGGGCCAGCGTCAGCTGGTCGACGGCGGTCGACACGGTGGCCGGGTCGAAGCCGCTCGGATCGGTGTAGGTCGTCTGCGTCATGCCGAGCGCCTTCGCCGTGACGTTCATCTCGCCGACGAACGCGTCGACCGAGCTTGAGACGTACCGGGCCAGCATCACCGCGACGTTGTTCGCGGACGGTAGGAGCAGCGCCATCAGGGCTTGGCGTTCGGTGAGCCGTTCACCGGCGCGCACCGGCACGACCGATTCATCGCGGTTGACCCGCCGGGCGGTGTCAGCGACATCCTCGTCGCGCACCACGAGTGTCGGCCCGTGAGCGGTGCCGTCGAGCGGCAGGTGTTGCAGCACGACCAGGGCGGTCATCACCTTCGCGAGACTCGCGATCGGCACCGGGTGCTGCTGCGGACTGGCGGCGGGTTGCCCGCCACCGAGCTGGTAGGCGCCCTGGCCACGCTCCGGCCAGCCGTTGGTCGACAGGTACACGCGCCGGCTGTCGGCGTCGCGCGTCCGAAGAGCCAGAGCCGCGGCAGCTGCGAACACCAGCAGCACGACGCAGCCGACGACGCCGACAATCAACCGACGCCGTCGCCGACGGAAACGCAGGGCGGTCGAGCCGAACCCGTCAAGGGTCTGTGTCATGGCAGCAGACGATGCGACAGCGTCGCTATCGTTAACGTTCAGCTGATTCTTATGGCGTCCTTATCCAGCTGAATGCGACCCGCGTGAGTTTTTCAGGCCGCCGAATCAGGCCGGAGAAAGCCGCACCGTGATCGTCAATCCGCCGGCGGGATTCGCGCGTGCATGGATCGCCGCGCCGTGTGCGGTCACGATCGAGCGTGCGATGGTGAGGCCGAGCCCGACCCCGCCGCCATGCTCGAGCCGCTCGCCGCTTCCCCGCCGGAACGGCTCGAAAAGCCCCGCCATCTGCTCGGGCGCGACCTCGGGCCCGGTGTTCACGACCGTGAACGCCCCGTCTCGCGTGACCGTGGCGGTCACCGTCCCGCCCGGATGGTTGTACTTGATCGCGTTGAACAGCAGGTTGTTCGCAAGTCGCTCGAGCAGCGGCCGCTCGCCGATCACCGTCACCGGATCGAGCACGGTTCCGATCTCGACCTCACGTTCTTTTGCGGCACTGCGCAGGGACTCGACGGTCTCGCCCACGATCTGGTCCAGCCGCAGCGGCGCGTTGGCCATCAGCCCGCGGTCGGTCTCGGCGAGCGTCAACAGCCCGTCGACGAGCCGCTCGTTGCGCTCGTTGGTCGCCAGCAGCTGGCGGGACAGCAGCTCGAGCTGCTCCGGCGTGAGCGCCGACGAGAGGCTCACCTCGATCAGCGCACGCTGGGTGGCCAACGGCGTCCGCAGCTCGTGCGACGCGTTGGCCGCGAACTGACGCTGCGCTTCGTAACCTTCCGCGAGCCGGTCGAGCACGGCGTCCAGCTCTTCGGCGAGCCTGCGGGTCTCGTCGCGCGGACCGGCCGCGCGCAGACGGAGGCCGAGGCTGGTCGGCCCGAACCGGCTGATGGTGTTGGCGATCTGCCGCAGCGGCCAGGTGACCCATCGCGCCAGACCATAAGCTACTGCCACGACCACGACCGTCATCGCGAGCAGCTCGAGCCAGACGTAGCCGATGTGCAAGGACACGCCGCCCGCCCCCGGGGCCCCTAAGCCGCATCCGTTGAACCTGTCGAGTAGACGTAGCGTGCCGCGGCTGCAGGCGATCAGGTCGTCACGGCTCTGGCGCGCCAGATTGGTGACGAGGTGGATGGCGATGACGACGTACGCGTAGCCGAGCGGGCAGCTGACGAGGACGGCGAGGAACGCGCGGCGGCGCGGCGTGAGGAGCACGTTCACTCCCCGAACCGGTAGCCGACCCGGGGTACGGTGTGCACGATCGGCGGGTCCCCGAGCTTGCGGCGCAAGGTCATCACCGCGACGCGTACGGCGTTGGTGAACGGATCTGCGTGCTCGTCCCACGCCTTCTCGAGAAGTTCCTCTGCACTGACGACCTGGCCCGAGCAGTGCATGAGGACGGAAAGTACGGCGAACTCCTTCGGCGTCAGATCGAGCAGTTCCCCATCCCGGAACGCGCGGTGCCGCGGGATGTCGAGGACGACGCCGAACTGGTCGAGGACCGGCGCCGAGCCGACGGGCGGACGCCGCGCGAGGGCGTGGATGCGGGCCACCAGCTCGGCAAATGCGAACGGCTTGGTCAGGTAGTCATCCGCGCCGAGACCCAGGCCGTCCACCCGGTCGCGGATGCCGCTCGCCGCGGTCAGGATCAGGATCCGGGTGCCGAGCTGGGCGTCCACGATCCATCGGCAGACCGCATCGCCAGTGGCCTTGGGCATGTCGCGGTCGAGCACAGCCACGTCATAGCGGTTGACGCTGAGCCGCTCCATGGCGACCTCGCCGTCGTAGCAGACGTCGACGGCCATAGCGAGCTTGCGCAGGCCCTGCGCAACCGTGTCGGCGAGCAGCCGCTCGTCGTCGGCAAGTAGGACACGCAAGCTTCACTGCTCCCTTCGAGACGTCGGTGTCGATGGTCGCGCGGTCACCATAAGCGCTCCATAAGCAACTACCGAACCGCCGCCGTATCGGCAGCGCGCCAGCGTGTGGGCCGTGCCGGATACGACCGTCGGACAGCGCGTTGGCACGGTGACCCAGCACGCGTATGCGGCCGGCACCGTCACGATCGATCGGGCCGCGATTGCGGCGAACACGCGGCTTCTCGCCGAGCATGCCCGCGGTGAACTGATGGCGGTGGTGAAGGCCGACGGCTTCGGGCACGGCAGCGTCGAGGTCGCCACGGCGGCCCTGGCCAACGGCGCGACGCGGCTGGGTGTGACCTGCCTGGCAGAGGCGTTGCCGCTGCGCGAGGCCGGCCTGACAGCACCGATCCTGAGCTGGCTCGACGGCGCCGGTGCTGACTTTTCCGCGGCGGTGAAGCACGACATCGAGCTGGCCGTGCCGGATCGCGTACACCTTGACGCGATCGCTCGTCAGGTGGCCGGCGTGCGGGTCCATCTGCACCTTGACATCGGTTTGGCCCGCGAGGGCGCGCCGCCGGCGGACTGGCCCGATCTGTGCCGCGCAGCCCATCGGCTGGAACGCCGGGGCGTGCTGCGGGTGGTCGGGCTGATGGGTCACCTGCCGTGCGCCGATGACCCGGCACATCCGAGCAACGCTGTGGGCCGCGCGCGGTTCAACTGGGGGGTGCAGGTCGCGCGCGCAGCCGGGCTCCGGCTCGTACACCGACACCTGGCAGCGACGGCGGCGACACTGGTCGATCCGCTCAGCCATCACACGATGAGTCGCGTCGGCGCGGGCCTGGTCGGAATCGACCCGTCGAGCACCACGCGGCTGCGACCGGCGATGTCGCTGTCGGCGCCGCTGGCGCAGATACGCCGGGTCAGCGCCGGCACCGCGGTCGGCTACGGCCACACATGGTCGGCGCCGACCCGGACCACCCTCGCGCTGGTGCCGCTCGGATACGCGGACGGACTACCGCGACTGGCCTCGGGCCGCGCTCAGGTCTTCGTCCGGGGCCGTCGCCGACCAGTCGTCGGGCGTGTGTCGATGGACTCGCTGGTCGTAGAACTTGGCGACGAGCCGGCCGATCCGGGCGAGACGGCGATCGTATTTGGTCCTGGCGATCACGGCGAGCCGACCGTCGCCGACTGGGCTCGCTGGGGCCGGACGATCGAACACGAGATCGTCGTCGCCGTGGGAGCCCGCGCGCGTCGCACACCGTCGGCACCAGGCCGCGTGCGAATCGTGGACGTCCGATGACACGGGTCGTGGTGATCGGCGGCGGCCAAAGCGCTGAGCACCAGGTGTCGCTTGCCTCGGCAGAGGGCGTGACGGCGGTGCTGCGCAGCCACGGCCACGACGTGGTCGCGTTGACCATCGACCAGAACGGGATGTGGCGCCAAGACCAGCAGGCGATCGGATTCGCCGGTGCCGTGCACGTTCTTGGGACCACCGATGTCGTCGTCCCGATGCTGCACGGCCCGCGCGGCGAGGACGGAACGCTGGCCGCGCTGTGCGACCTGGCCGGCGTTCCCTATGTGGGATCGGGGTTGGGCGCCGGTGCGCTGGCGATGGACAAGTGGGTCACCAAGCTGGTCGCCGAGGCGATCGGCATCGCCACCGCGCCGGGACGTCTTCTCACCAGAGCGACCGCCTCCGCCTACTCTTTCACTCACCCGGTGGTCGTGAAACCGGTCGCCGCAGGGTCCAGCCAGGGGGTCAGTCTGGTCAGCGCCGCCGACGCCTTGCCATCCGCCCTCGCCACGGCGTTCGACTACGACGATCGCGTGCTGATCGAGGACGTCGTCGAAGGCCGCGAGATCGACCTCGCGGTACTCGGCCGCCCCGATGGAACCCGGCTCGTCGCCCCGGCTCTGGAAATCGTCGCGGACGGGATCTTCGATTTCGCCACAAAGTACGGCGGTAGCGCCGACTTCCGGGTGCCTGCGCGGTTGTCCGACACCCAACGCGAACGCTTGGAGCGGGCGGCCGTCAGCATGTATGACGCTCTCGGCTGCGCCGGGGTGGTCCGGATCGACTTCTTCTGGTCCGGGGACCAGCCAGTGCTCAACGAAGTCAACACCACACCCGGCTTCACCGAGGCCTCACAAGTACCCAAGATGTTCGCCGCAGCCGGCCTGACCTCTGCCGAGCTGCTGGACCTGCTCATTCGCGACGCAATCGCCACATGGCGAGGCGACAGTTGAACGGCGTCGTCATACTGTCCACAGTGGACATCATGTCCATACGGCTGTCCAGCATGGCGGTCCGCTCAGCCGTACGCCCCCTGGGGCGGCGGCGGCCTGAAGACACCGAGTTCGAACGCGTCGGCCGCGCGCAGCACGGTGGCATCCTCGCCGTGCCGGCCGACGAGCATCATGCCGACGGGCAGTCCGTCGGACATGCCACACGGCACGTTCATCGCCGGATGCCCGGTCACGTCGAACGGCGCGGTGTTGGGGATCATCTCCAGTGCCCGGGCGACGTGCTCCTCCAGCGGCGCGTCCGGCGGCGGGATCGCCGTCGCCTTCAGCGGCAGGGTCGGCATGACCAGCAGATCGTGGTCCGCCAGCACCTGGTCGTAGGCCGCCGTGGCGG
>DATEOM010000042.1:0-2941 GCA_035274105.1 Microbacterium sp. | reverse complement strand
CGAGTGAGCCTCGGCCGTCGCGCGCTGGGACTTCGGGGCGGGCGACGCGGCGCCGACGCGCCAGTAGCCGCAGAAGCTCACGAGATCCTTCGAGACGCCGCGCTCGCCGACCAGGTGACGGCGGCCCTCGGTCGCCAGGGCCTGCTCGCCGACGAGGTACGCGTGGGTCGCAGCATCCGCAATCGAGGTCTCTCGGAGTGCCTGCAGCGCCAGGGTTCCGGGCTTGACGTCGTGGTCGCGCACGATCCACTGCACGGCGACGCCGTCGGGGTGCGGGAACTCGAGCGCGTCGTCGGCCGAGGGCACCTCGACGATCGCAACGCCCGTCGCGTGCGTGGGCAGGGCGGCGCAGATGCCGGCGATCGCGGGAAGGCCGGTCTCATCGGAGACGAGCACGACGTGATCGGTGCCGCGCGCGGGGTTGAAGGTGAGGCCCTCGTCGATCACGACGACGCTCTCGCCGGCCGCGCACGACTCGGCCCAGCGCGAGGCCGGACCCGCCGTGCCGTCGGCGGCGGAGCCGTGCAGCACGAAATCGACGTCGATCTCGGCGCCGGAGGTCGCGGTGGCCGGACGGAACGCGCGCACGGTGTAGTTGCGCATGACCGGCCGCACGCCGTCGGGGATGCGGAGGTACTTGAGGTACCCGAACATCTTGTTCGCCTTGGCGGGCAGGCGCTCGAGGCCCTCGTCACCGCCCAGCGGCAGGAACAGGCGGAACCACTGGTCGTAGCCCATCGCGTGGAAGCGGTCGATCTCGCCGCCACCGAGGGTCACTCGCATCCAGTGCGGTGAGAGACGCTCGGTGCGCAGTACCGTGAGATGCACGAGACCCTGCGTCTCGGGCTTGACCAGTCGGGGGTGAGCCATGTCGGTGCTCCTTGTCGGGGAGGGCGAGGGGGTTAGAGGCCCCAGGGGAAGAGGGCGGCGAACAGCGCTGCCGAGACGGTCCAGAACGCGAGCACGAACACGGTGTCGCGCACGCGCCACGGCACCAGGTACCGCTCGGTGCGGTCGGGGTGGGCGCCGAAGGCGCGGGCATCCATGGCGAGCGCGACCCGCTCGGCGTGGCGGATGGCGCCGGCCATGAGCGGCACGACGTAGCCGAACCAGCGGGCGATCGCCGCGAACGGCCCGCGCCCGCCGTGGGCGCCGCGGACGCGGTGCGCCTGCCGGATGACGTCGAGCTCGTGCCCGAACCGCGGCACGAACCGGAATGCCGCGAGCGCCGTGTATCCGATGCGGTACGGCACGCGCAACTGCTGCACCGCCGCCCGCACGAGATCGGGACCTGTCGTCGAGAGCCCGGCGATGAGGGTGAGGGCGAGGATCGCGGCGAGGCGCAGACTCGTGGCGAAGCCCACCTCGAGGGCGCCGCCGTACATCGTCCAGCCGCCGATCTGCCACACCACGACCGACTGGTCGACCTGGGACGCATCGGTCCACAGCGCGAACCCGAAGCCGATCACGAGGGCGCTGAGTGGCAGCGCGAGGAACAGGATCGCCGCGAGACGGCGGGTGAACGACACCCCCACCAGCAGCACGACGTACGCGAGCGCGAGGAACGCGGCGGGGGTCGCGGCATCCCGCACGAACACCAGCAGTGCCATCGCGGGCAGCGGGGCCGCGAGCTTCGCCAGCGGGTTGAGCCCGTAGAGGAAGCGGACATGGGATGCCTCGACCCGTCGCGCGTACGGATCGAACGACGAGTGCGCGGCCGTCGCGGCGGTGAGCGGTCCGGTGTCGGTCACGCGGCACCTCCCGTCGCGTGCGGGGCGTGGGTGGAGATGGCGGCGTGGGGGAGGTCGGCGAGGCGGGCGATGCGCGACAGCTCCGGATGGTTGCGCACACCCTGCAGTGCGCGACGCAGGGGCGGCGGGCGCAGGCCGGCGCGGGCGATGAGCTCGTCGTCGGCGAAGAGGTCGGCGGTCGGGCCGTCGGCGACGACGCGGCCGTCGGCGAGCACGACGGTGCGGTCGGCGTAGTCCGTCACGAGCTGCATGTCGTGGGTCACCACGACGATGGTGGTGCCCTCGGCGTTGAGTTCGGACAGGAGTGAGAGGAGTTCGTCGGCGCGAGCGCGGTCCTGACCGAAGGTCGGCTCGTCGAGCACGAGCACCGGGGCGCCCGCGACGAGCGCTGTCCCCACGGAGAGGCGGCGCTTCTGGCCGCCCGAGAGCAGGAACGGATGACTGTCGGCCTTGGCCGAGAGGCCGAAGCGTGCGAGGAGCGCCTCGGTGCGCACGCGCACCTCGTCGTCGGAGAGGTGCTGCCGGCGCAGGCCGTGCGCGATCTCGTCGAACACGGTGTGCGCGATGAACTGGTGCTCGGGATTCTGGAACACGAACCCGATCCGCGAGCTCAGCGTGCGTGCGTCGGCGCGCCCGACGTCGAGCCCGTCCACGTGCACGGTGCCCTTGGGCGGGGAGACGACGCCGGCGAGTGCCTGGATCAGGCTCGTCTTGCCCGCGCCGTTCGCCCCGACCACCGCGACGAACGCGCCGCGCGGCACGTCGAGGTCGACGTGATGCAGGACTTCGGTGCGGCCGCGGCGGAGCGTGAGGTCGCGCACGGTGATGAGGGGTACGGCGTTGCTCGCCGGTTCGGGGCGTTTCGACTCACTCGTTCCTCGCTCGCTCAACGAGCGAGGGGAGAGCCCGGCAGGGGCGGGCTCGGCGTCGAGCGCCGCCCGAAGCTCATCCGGCGTCAGCGGGAGCGGATCGAGCGCGAAACCCGCACGGCGCAGCCGCAGGGCGGCGATCGTCGACACCGGCAGCCAGACCCCCATGGCGTGCAGGTCTTCGGCGCGCTCGCGCAGCACGTGGTCGACGGTGCCGTCGGCGGCGAGGAATCCGTCGTGGTCGAGCACGACGACCCGGTCGACGAAGCCGACGGCCGCGTCAAGATTGTGCTCCACGAGGAGGATCGCGCGATCGCCGGC
>DATEOM010000041.1:0-4759 GCA_035274105.1 Microbacterium sp. | reverse complement strand
ATCGTGTCGCTGATCGAAGAGAAGGCTCCCGGCGTGCAGCTGGTGCGGCCCGGGTTGTGCGCGCTGCGCGCTCGCGGTCCCGCGCGGTATTACGGCGGCGAGATCGAGGCCGCCCGCATGCTGATCGGCACCCTGCGCGACGCCGGGCTCGACGGGGTGCGGGTGGGCATCGCCGACGGCCCGTTCACCGCGGAGCAGGCGGCGCGCGGCGGCACGAGCCCCGCCGATCCGGTCTTCGCCGTGCCTGCGGGCGGTGCGGCAGGCTTCCTCGCACCGCTGTCGGTCTCGGTGCTCGACGCCTCGGCGATGCTCGGCATCGGTGCGGTGGGTGCGAAAGAGGCGACCGACCTCGTGGGCCTGCTCGCCCGGCTGGGCGTGCAGACCCTCGGCGGGTTCGCCGAGATGCCGACCGATCGCGTGCGCGAGCGGTTCGGCGAGCGGGGCGTCCGGCTCCACGCGCTCGCCGCAGGACGCGACTCACGACCGGTGCAGCCGCGCACCCCGCCGCCCGAGCTCCAGCACGAGATCGCGTTCGAGCCGCCCCTCGAGATCGCCGACCAGGTGGCGTTCGCCATGCGCGTCACCGCCGACGACTTCGTCGCGGGTCTCGGCGCGGTGGACCTCGTCTGCACCGAGCTGCGGGTCGAGCTCGTGGGCGACCGCGGGGAGCGCAGCGAGAGGGTGTGGCTGCATCCCGGCTCGTTCGACGCCGCGGCGGTGGTCGACCGGGTGCGGTGGCAGCTCGCGGAAGACGTGGGGGTGGGCGACACGGCCGGGGGCGGGTTGCGCAGCGGGGTCACGCTCGTGCGGATCTCGCCGGAGGCGGTGGACGCGGCATCCCATCACGCTCCCGCGCTGTTCGGCGGCGGACCCGAAGAGCGGGTGCACCACGCGCTCTCGCGCGTGCAGGCGATGCTCGGGCACCGCGGCGTGCTGACGCCGGCCATCGGCGGCGGAAGATGGCTGGCCGAGCGTCAGGTGCTCGTGCCGTGGGGCGACAAAGACGAACGCGACCGCAAGGCGAACGGTACCGGCGGCCTCGCGGCGCAGCGCGCGCGCCCGTGGCCGGGCAGCCTGCCCGATCCGCTGCCGACGACGGTGTTCGCCGATCCGGTGCCGGTCGACGTGCGGGCGCTCGGCGGCGAGCTCGTCGACGTCGACGAGCGGGGCAACGTGTCGGCCGTGCCCGCGCTCTTCATCGAGAGCGGCCGTCGGCGTGCCATCGAGGCGTGGGCGGGGCCGTGGCCGGTGGTGGAGCGCGGATGGGATGCTGTGCGCTCGCGCCGTGCGCACCGGTTCCAGGTCGTCGACGCCGACGGCTCCGCGTGGCTGCTGGTGTGCGACGGCGACGCCTGGACGGCGGAGGCCACCTATGACTAGGGGATCGCCCCCGCCTCCGGTCGTTGAGCGAGCGAGCGCCGGCGAGCGAGTCGAAACGCCTCGGGCATACGGGCGACGGCGGGTGATGGGCTGATGGGCTTCAACAACCCGGGTGTGCCGTGGTCAGAGATGGAGCGCGTGCTGAGCGGTCGACGTCGGCCCGAGGCGGCGCCGGTCGGCGCGGACGGCGGCGACAGTCCCGCGTGGTCGCGCAAGCGGGGTCCGTACATCGCACCCGAGATCGCGCGGCCGGCCGACGCGATCCCGTACGCCGAGCTGCACGCGCACTCGTCGTACTCGTTCCTCGACGGAGCCTCCTCGCCCGAGGAGCTCGCCGAGGAGGCGGAGCGCCTGGGACTGCACGCCCTCGCGGTCACAGACCACGACGGGTTCTACGGCATCGTCCGGTTCGCCGAGGCCGCCGAGGCGTTGCAGCTCAAGACGGTGTTCGGCGCCGAGCTGTCGCTCGAGCTGCCGAAGCCGCAGAACGGCGAGGCCGATCCGGTCGGCGCGCACCTGCTGGTGCTCGCCCGCGGCGAGGAGGGGTACCACCGGCTGGCGGGCGCGATCACCCACGCACAGCTGCAGGGGGCGGAGAAGGGCCGGCCGATCTACGACCTCGAAGAGCTCGCCGCGCAGGCGGCGGGGGAGTGGGCGGTGCTCACCGGATGCCGCAAAGGCGCCGTGCGCCGCGCCCTCGCCGAGAGCCCCGACGCGGCGGCCGGCGAACTCGACCGTCTCGTGACCCTGTTCGGCAAAGACAACGTGCACGTCGAGCTCATCGACCACGGCAATCCGCTCGATACCCGCGACAACGACGTGCTCGTCGGGCTCGCACGCGAGCGCGGCCTTCCGCTGCTGGCGACCAACAACGTCCACTACGCGGTGCCGAAGCGGCAGCTGCTCGCCGCGGCCGTCGCAGCGGTGCGCGCGAACCGCGGTCTCGACGAGCTCGACGGCTGGCTGCCCGCGCACGCCGGTGCGCATCTGCGGTCGGGCGCCGAGATGGCGGAGCGGTTCGTGCGGTTCCCCGACGCCGTCGCCCGGACCGTGACGCTCGCCGACGAGCTCGCCTTCCCGCTGCGCAAGGCGAAGCCGGCGCTCCCGAAGCAGAAGGTGCCCGAGGGGCACACGCCGATGTCGTGGCTGCGGCACCTGGTGTGGGAGGCGGTGCCGCGCAAGTACCCCGACCTGACGGAGGACGACCGGGCGCGCATCGAGAAGGAGCTCGGGGTCATCGAGATGAAGGACTTCCCGGGCTACTTCCTCATCGTCCACGGCATCGTGCAGTTCGCCCGGAGCCAGGGAATCCTCTGCCAGGGGCGCGGGTCCGCCGCCAACAGCGCCATCTGCTACCTGCTCGACATCACCGCCGTCGACGCGATCGCGTACGACCTGCCGTTCGAGCGGTTCCTGTCGAGCCTGCGCGAGGAGGAGCCCGACATCGACGTCGACTTCGACTCCGACCGCCGGGAAGAGGTCATCCAGTGGGTGTACCGGGAGTACGGGCGCGACCGTGCGGCACAGGTCGCGAACGTCATCCAGTACCGGCCGAAGAACGCCGTGCGCGACATGGCGAAGGCGCTGGGGCACTCGCCGGGTCAGCAGGACGCCTGGTCGAAGCAGATCGAAGGCTGGGGCGCCCTCCTCGAGACGGGCGCCGGCCACGACATCCCCGACCAGGTGCTCGAGTTCGCCTCCGAGCTGCTCAAGGCGCCGCGGCACCTCGGCATCCACTCCGGCGGCATGGTGCTCACCGACCGCCCGGTGGGCGAGGTCGTGCCGATCGAGCACGCCCGCATGGAGAACCGCACGGTGATCCAGTGGGACAAAGACGACGCCGCCTGGATGGGGCTGGTGAAGTTCGACCTGCTGGGCCTCGGGATGCTGGCCGCCCTGCAGTACTGCTTCGACATGATCCGCGCCTCGACGGGGGAGGACTGGGAGCTGTCGACGATCCCGAAAGAGGAGAAGGCGGTCTACGACATGCTGTGCCGCGCCGACTCGATCGGGGTGTTCCAGGTCGAGTCGCGCGCGCAGATCGGCCTCCTCCCGCGCCTGCAGCCGCGCCGGTTCTACGACCTCGTGATCGAGATCGCGCTCATCCGCCCCGGACCCATCCAGGGCGGTGCGGTGCATCCGTTCGTCAAGCGCAAGCTCGGGCAGGAGGACGTGACCTACCCGCACCCGAAGCTCGTGCCGGTGCTCGAGCGGACGCTCGGCATCCCGGTGTTCCAGGAGCAGCTCATGCAGATGGGCATGGCCGTCGGCGGTCTCACCGGCGAGGACGCCGACCTGCTGCGCCGTGCCATGGGGTCCAAGCGCGGGATCGAGCGCATCGACTCGCTGAAGAAGAAGCTGTACGCCGGCATGGCCGAGAACGACCTCGTGGGCGAGGAGGCCGACGCGATCTACGCCAAGATCCAGGCGTTCGCGAACTTCGGCTTCGCCGAATCGCACTCGCTGTCGTTCGCGCTGCTGGTGTACGCGAGCTCGTGGATCAAGCTGCACTACCCCGCGGCGTTCCTCGCAGGCCTCCTGCGGGCGCAGCCGATGGGCTTCTACTCACCTGCGACCCTCGTGGGCGATGCGCGCCACCACGGCGTCGAGGTGCGCCGCCCCGACCTGCACCTCTCGGGCAGCGAGGCCGTGCTCGAGCCCTCCTCCCGGTCGTTGAGCGAGCTTGCGAGTCGAAACGCAGAGACGAAACGCGCCGACCCCGGCGCAGACTTCTCATCTGGGCCCACCGGCCTCGACTCGTGCGCCGAGCGCAAGCAGCCGCCGGTCGGGCTCTTCGACCTCGACGCGCCCGACGAATCCGCCGCGCACCGCCGCGACGGCAGGTTCGCGGTGCGACTGGGGCTCGCTGGAGTGAAAGGGATCGGCGCGACGGTCGCGCAGCGCATCGTCGCAGCACGCGAGTCGGGCGGGCTGTTCCGCGACCTCCGCGATCTCGTGCGACGCACCAGCATCACTGCGGTGCAGGTCGAGGCGCTCGCCACCGCGGGGGCGTTCGAATGCCTCGGTCTCAGCCGGCGCGAGGGGATCTGGCTCGCCGGGTCGGCGGCGCAGGACCGCCCCGAGTTCCTGCCGGACTCGCTCATCGCGGTGCAGCCGCCGCTGTTCGCCGACCCCACCAGCTACGAGCGTCTCGCGGCCGACCTCTGGGCGACGGGCATCTCGACCGACGACCACCCGATCAGCCACTACCGCTCCGGGCTCGCCGCGCGCGGAGTCCTGACGTCCCGCGAACTGCGCAGCCACGAGGTCGGCCGCCGCGTCGAGGTCGCGGGCCTCGTCACCCACCGGCAGCGCCCGGCCACAGCATCCGGAATCACGTTCCTCAACCTCGAAGACGAGCACGGTCTCGTCAACATCG
>DATEOM010000040.1:0-6871 GCA_035274105.1 Microbacterium sp. | reverse complement strand
GCTGCAGCCGTCGATGAAGGCCGCTTCCTGGATCTCGTCGGGGATGGCCCGCAGGAACGGCACCAGGATGATGATCGTCGTCGGCAGGGCGAAGGCGATCTGCGGGAGGACGACGCCGGCCAGCGTGTTGATCAGTCCCATGTCGCGCACCACGATGTACAGCGGCGTGATCGCGACGGTGATCGGGAACATGAGCCCCGCCGCGAACAGTGCGTAGAGCGCGCCGCGCCCGCGGAAGCGATAGCGGGCGAGGACGTAGCTGGCCATCAGGCCCAGCACGATGACTCCCAGGGTGGTGGCCACCCCGACGATCGTCGAGTTGAGCACGAGCGTCCAGAACGTGCTCTCGGTGAGCACGTCGAGGTAGTTCGTGAACACCCAGGGGTCGGGCAGTCCCGCGGGGTTCGTGGTGATCTGCGAGTTCGAGCGGAAGCCGCCCAGGATGATGTAGATCACCGGGCCGAGCATCAGCGCGATCACGACGAGGGCGACGAAGTAGACGGCGGGGGTGCCGGCTCGCATGCGCGGACGCCGCGGCCCGTGCGGTGGCGTGTTCGCGACAGCGTCGGTCGCGACGGCGACGGCGGTCATCCGTCGGTCCTTTCGGTGAGTGCTCCCGCCGTGTCGCGGCGCAGGACGAAACGCTGGTAGACGAGCGCGACCACGAGGGAGATGAGGAAGATGACGACGGCGACGGCGTTGCCGTAACCGAAGTTGCCCGCGTTGCGGCCGTTGGCGACCATGTAGGTCGCCATCGTCGAGGTGCCGGCGACGGGTGCCACGTACTGGCCCCAGATGATGTAGACGAGGTCGAACAGCTGGAGTGCGCCGATGATCGACAGGAACGCCCAGATGCGCAGCGTGGGGCCGAGCAGCGGGATCGTGATCCGCCGCTGGATCTGCCAGTAGGTGGCGCCGTCGATGGCGGCCGCCTCGTAGAGCTCCTCGGGGATCCCCTGCAGGCCTGCCAGGAACAGGATGACGGCGAAGCCGACGTACTTCCAGGTGAGGATCGCCATGAGCGTCCAGATCGCGATGCTGGGATCTGCCAGCCAGTCGCGCGTGAGCTGGTCGAGCCCGAGGTCCTCCAGCAGGCCGTTGAGCGCTCCGTTGGTGGCGAGCATCAGGCTGAACCCGGTGCCCACGACGACCTCGGCGATCACGTAGGGGACGAAGATCAGTACGCGGATGATCGACTGCCCGCGCATCTTGCGGTTGAGCAGGAGCGCCAGCAGCAGCGCGACCGGCCCCTGCAGCACCAGCGACATCACCATGATGAAGCCGTTGTGGCCCAGCGCCTCCTGGAAGTCCGGGTCGGTGAGGATCGTGACGTAGTTCTTGAGGCCGATGAAGTCGGTCGGCGGGCCATAGCCGTGCCAGTCGAAGAAGCCGTAGTACGCCGCCATGATCACCGGGAAGATGACGAAGCCGACGAAGAAGATCAGTGCGGGTCCGACCAGCACGGCGATCTCCAGGCGGCCCGACCATCCGATCCCGCGGCGCCGGCGGCGCGGCGATGCCGGGGGCGGCGGCGTGTCGCCGCCGTCCCCGGTCCGCTGCGCGAGATCCGTCTCCGGGCGATCGTCCGTGCTCGGTGTCGCGCTCGTGTGCATGCGGAGTGTTCCTTATCCCTTCGCGCCGGCCGAGTTGGCGGCAGCGATCATCTCGTCGGGCGTGCTCTGCCCGGCGAGCATGTCGACCACCGCGACGTTGAGCGCGTTGCCGACGTTCTGCCCGAGGATGGTGTCGAGCCACTGCGAGACGAACGGGGCCGCGTTGTAGGCCTCGAGGATCTGCTGGAGGTAGGGCTCGGTGACCTCGGCCTGCGCGGCCTGGTTGACGGGCGGCGAGTTGAACGCCTTGTAGTACGCGGTCTGCTGTGCGTCCGACGCGATGAAGTTGAGGAAGTCGACGCACTCCTCGGGCGCCTGCGCGGAGCACGAGTAGCCGTCGAGGCCGCCCATCATCGAGCCGGGCTCGCCCTCGCCGCCCGGCACCTCCGGGAACGGGTACCACGCCAGGTCGGGGAGAGGCTTCTCGTCGGGGGTGAGCGAGGCGATCACGCCCGGGTCCCACGCGCCCATGAGCTCGCCACCCGCCTGGTGGTTGGCGACGAGGCCCGCTGAGCTGCCGGCGCCCTGCTGTGCGGAGGTGGTGAGGAAACCTTCATTGAACGGCTCGGTGGCGGCGAAGTCCGCGAGGTCCTCGGCGGCCTTGAGCCAGCACGGGTCGCTGAAGTCCTTCGAGTCGCCCGTCTCCTCGACGGTGTCGGGGGAGCACTCGCGGAGGGCGAACCAGTAGAACCAGTGCGCGGCCGGCCAGGCGTCCTTCGCGCCGAGCGCGAGCGGAGCGACGCCGGTGGCCTTGAGCTTGTCGTTCGCCGCCACGAGCTCGTCGACGGTGGTCGGGTTCTCGGTGATGCCCGCGGCGTCGTAGAGGTCCTGGCTGTAGAAGATGCCGCCGGGAAGCACCGACAGTGGCATCGCCCAGACCTTGTCCTGGTAGGTCTCGGCCTTGAAGGAGCCCTCCGAGATGTTGTCCTTCGCCTCGCCCTCGATCTTGCCGGTCAGGTCCATCAGCTGGCCCGCCTGCACCATGGCGGCCATCTTGCCGCCGCCGCGCTGCAGGAAGATGTCCGGCGGATCGCCCGCGTTGAGCGAGGTCTGCAGCTTGCCGTCCATGTCCTCGTTCTGGATCGACTGCATCTTGATCGTGACGCCGGGGTTCTCCTCCTCGAACGCGGCGATCGCGTCCTTCCAGAACTGCTGGCCCGGGCCCGTGGTGGAGTTCTGCCACAGCGTCATCTCGACGTTGCCGTCGCCGCTCTCGCCGGAGCCGCCCGCGCTGCAGCCGGCGAGCGCGAGCGCGCCGATGACCAGTGCGGCAGAACCCGCGAGGATTCTCTTGCCCATCATGTGATTCCCGTCTCTTCTTCGAGGGGCACCTCTGCGGCGAGGTGCCGGTGGTCGACGCGATCGGGTCGCGCACCGCCCGGCGTGCGGACCGGGCGAGAAAAGTCTGGGTTGACAACAAATATCTGTCAAACGTTTTCAATAACGGTTTCGACGCCGTTATGATTTCGAGACATGCCCCGTCGTCCCACGATCACCGACGTCGCCGCCGCCGCCGGCGTCTCGGTCGCCACGGTCTCCAAAGCGGTCAACGGCCGCTATGGAGTGGCGCGGGAGACGGTGGACAAGGTCCTCGCCGTGGTGGCCGAGCTGGGGTACGAGTCGAGCCTGATCGCCAGCAGCATGCGATCGCGCAAGACGGGGGTGATCGGGGTGCTCGTCGCCGACTTCGAGCCCTTCAGCGCCGAGATCTTGAAGGGCGTGGGAGAGGCTCTGCGCGACTCGCGGTACGACCTGCTCGCGTACTCCGGGTCGCACGGCGCCGCCGAGGGCTGGGAGCGGCGATCGCTCTCACGGCTGAGCGGCACGCTCATCGACGGCGCCATCATGGTCACCCCGACGGTGGTGAACGTGGGCGCTGAGGTGCCGGTCGTCGCCATCGACCCGCACACCGGTCCCGCCGATCTGCCCACCGTCGAATGCGACAGCTTCGGGGGCGCCGTGCAAGCCACGCGCTATCTCATCGAGCTCGGGCATTCCCGCATCGGCTTCATCGCCGGTCGCCCGGATCTGCGCTCGTCGATCGCTCGCGACGCCGGCTATCGACGGGCACTGGCGGACGCGGGAATCCCGCTCGATCCGGCGCTCGTCGGGTCGGGAAGCTATCAGCAGGACGCGGTCCGCGTGGCCGCGCTCGAGATGCTCCGTCGCCCCGACCGTCCGACCGCGGTCTTCGCCGCCAACGACATCTCGGGCCTGGAGATCGTCCGGGTCGCGTCCGAGCTCGGCATCGACGTCCCACGGGATCTTTCGGTCATCGGATTCGACGACGTGCCCGAGGCGTCCCAGGCGACGCCCGCGCTCTCGACGGTGCGCCAGCCCATGCAGGTGCTGGGGGCCGAGGCGGTCGGCATGCTCCTGGGGCTCATGGAGGGGAAGACCCCCGCGGTCACGCATGTAAAGCTGCCCACGCGCCTCGTCCCGCGGGACACCACCGCCCCGCCGCCGTGAGGTCAGCTCCGAGCGGCGGCGCCGCCCGGATCGCGGAGCAGCTCGGCGAAGGCGGCCTCGGCGGCCCCGATGAGCAGCCGGTCCTCGGCGAGTGACGCGACGCGGATGAGGAGCTCCTCACTGGTGGCCGACATGGTCTGCTCCTGCACCATGGCCCCGAGTCCCGGCACATCGACCGCGGCGATGGTGGCGAGGAAGCCGCCGAGCACGACGATCGAAGGGTTGAGCGCGTTGACGGCGTTGGCGAGCGCCGTCGAGAGGATGCGGCGCTGTCGTGCGACTTCCTCGGCAGCAGTGGGGCCGGCTGCGGCCACAGCCGCCGCGAGCGCGGGCTCATCGGCCGTGTGGAGGCCGACGGCGGCGAGCAGTCGCGCTCGGCTGACCTCGTCTTCGAGCACGCCATCGTCGGCGCGCCGGTCGGTCGCCGACGCGATGCCGGGGCGATTCTGCCCGAACTCGCCCGTGTAGCCGCCGGCGCCGAGCAGAGGCTGCCCGTGCACGATCAGGCCGCCGCCGATGCCGCTGGCGCCGCCGTTGAGGTAGATCACGTCGTCGAAGCCGGCCGCGGCGCCGAAGAGGTGCTCGGCGATCGCGCCCAGGGTCGCATCGTTGCCGGCGACGGTGGGCAGGCCGGTGGCATCCGCCACCAGGTCGCGGACCGGCGCGTCGGCCCAGCGCAGGTGCGGGGCGTTGCGGACGAGTCCGTCCGCCGCCCGTACGAGCCCCGGCACGGCGAGTCCGACGCCGACGATGCGCGCGTCGGCGAGTTCACCGGCCCGCCAGCTCTCCACGCGCTCGGCGATGAGCCGAGCAGCCTCCTCCGGTGACAGCAGGTGGTCGAGCTCGATGCGCTCGCGGATCGGGATGCCCCGATCCAGGCCGACGGCGGCGATCGTGAGCGCGTCGACCTCCGGGTTGGCCGCGATCGCCGTCACACGTGGGTCGGCGACGACCACCGGCGAGGGGCGCCCGACGCGGTGCGAGGGATCGGGCGCTCGCTCCTCGACGAGACCCTCGCGCACCAGCTCGGCCACGAGGTCCGCGATCGTCGAGCGGTTGAGCCCCGTGGACTCGGTCAGCCGCGCGCGGGAGAGCGGACCCTCGAGGTGCACGAGGCGCAGCAGCCGCGCCAGGTTGCGCTGACGCACACCCTCGGCTGCGGACGGATCGCTCACCGTCTCACCCTAGGGGCGCCGGGGCGGCGTCACGGGATTTGTTGCGCGGGGCTTCAAACCGGCAGCGCTGCGTGGCCGCCAGGATCAGGCGGACGGGCGCTCGGCGCCGGCCGGTGAGATCGTGTCGACCGCGACCGCGAAATCGAGCGTTTGGAGCACCTCGACGGCCCGATCGTAGCGAGCGCCCGCGAGGACGACGAACACGGCTCCGACGACGTCGATGAAGCCGACGGTCGTCTCGCTGGTGCGCACCTCGTAGCGATCGATGTCGATGCGCTCCCACCGGACGGGGGAGTCGTCGGGCGCGGGTGGCTCGGGGCGTCGCGGCGGCAGTTCCTTCAGTGACGGCATGACACGTGATCGCAGCGCACTGCGCCTCACGGGCGAGGACGGCCTCTCGAGCACCATGGGGAGACTCCTCTCGTCGTGCCCCGATCCTCCGCCTGGCGGGTGTTTTCCGCACAGGGGTTGACGCAGGTGGGAAAGGCCGACTAGGGACGGACGCCGGCGTCGACGCGAACCGGATCGCGTTCCCGAGATCATTGTCAGCCCTGTCCGCCGCGCGTCGTGTTAATGCCCGGTGAACTTCCCGTCACAACCGGACACCGGACGGCGATCAAGGCGCATCGGCGGTTGCTCGCCAGCGGTGCGGAGCGATGTGGTGGTGGACGCAGCATCCGTTCTGGTATAGGTTGTCGGCAGCAACATTTACCGCGAAGGAGCGTCATGCCCACCCCCACCCGCGCCGACAAGTTCTCGTTCGGTCTCTGGACCATCGGCTACAACGGCACCGACCCCTTCGGCGGACCGACCCGCAACCACCTCGACGTCGTGCACGCGGTCGAGAAGCTCGCCGAACTCGGCGCGTATGGACTCACCTTCCACGACGACGACCTGTTCGCCTTCGGATCGACGGATGCTGAGCGCCAGACGCAGATCGACCGCCTCAAGCGCGCGCTCGCCGACACCGGCCTCATCGTGCCGATGGTCACGACGAACCTCTTCTCGGCGCCCGTCTTCAAGGACGGCGGCTTCACGTCGAACGACCGCGACGTGCGCCGCTTCGCCCTCCGCAAGGTGTTCCGCCAGCTCGACCTCGGTGCCGAGCTCGGCGCCAAGACGTTCGTCATGTGGGGCGGTCGCGAGGGCGCCGAGTACGACGCCGCCAAGGACATCCGCCAGGCGCTCGAGCGCTACCGCGAGGCCGTGAACCTGCTCGGCGACTACGTCACCGACAAGGGCTACGACATCCGCTTCGCCATCGAGCCCAAGCCCAACGAGCCCCGCGGCGACATCCTGCTGCCGACGCTCGGCCACGCGATCGCGTTCATCGACTCGCTCGAGCGCCCCGAGCTCGTCGGCCTCAACCCCGTGGTCGGCCACGAGCAGATGGCGGGCCTGAACTTCGCCGCCGGCATCGCCCAGGCGCTGTTCCACGGCAAGCTCTTCCACATCGACCTCAACGGCCAGCGCGGCATCAAGTACGACCAGGACCTCGTGTTCGGCCACGGCGACCTGCACAACGCGTTCGCCCTCGTCGACCTGCTCGAGAACGGCGGCCCCGGCGGCGTGCCCGCCTACGAGGGCCCGCGCCACTTCGACTACAAGCCCTCG
>DATEOM010000039.1:0-6168 GCA_035274105.1 Microbacterium sp. | reverse complement strand
GCTCGAGGTCGCGCCCGCCGGCTTCGAGACGTACATCATCGCCGCCGCCGACACCGTGATGTCGCGGTCCAACGCCGAGCTCGTCGCCGAGGTCTTCCCCGGCGTCGAGACCCGCGAGTTCGGCGAGCACGACACGCTCCTGTCGATCGACAAGGCCCGACGCCTGCTCGGCTACGACCCGCAGCACTCGTGGCGGGACCACGTCTCGGGCTCATGACCGAGGATCCGCGCCTCGCCGCCGCCCGCTACCGGGCGGCGCACCGCGGCGAGGACAAGGACGAGACGGATGCTGC
This sequence comes from Microbacterium sp., assembly GCA_035274105.1. GTDB lineage: Bacteria > Actinomycetota > Actinomycetes > Actinomycetales > Microbacteriaceae > Microbacterium. Next base: position 5,875 of record DATEOM010000039.1, on the reverse strand, counting down.
GCCCCCGGGCTCGAAGGCCGCGCAGGCGTATTCGGCGGCCGACCGCGCGGCGGTCGTCGAGACCGCGATCCAGCAGGCGATCCGCCGCGGCGAGTTCGACGACCTCCCGGGCGCGGGCAAGCCGATCCCCGGGCTCGGCGAGACTCACGACCCGGACTGGTGGATCCGCCGCAAGATCGAGACCGAGCAGCTCACCGGCCTCGGCCCGCCGGCGCTCATGCTGCGGGTCGAGAACGCCGAACTCGACGCGAAGCTCGACGACCTCTCCCGCGAGGCCGACGTACGCGAGGCCCTCGAGGACTTCAACCGCCGCGTGGTCGAGGCGCGGCGACAGCTGCTCGGCGGCCCGCCGGTCGTCACGCCGACCCGCGACGTCGAGGTCGAGCTGACCGCATGGCGCGAGCGGCGCGACGCGCGCGCCGCCGTGGCTCAGCAGGAGACGGATGCCGCACCCCCGCGTCGGCCGTGGTGGCGACGCCCGCGCGGGTAGCGAATCCCGGGTACCTGAGTCAGGGATTCGGGTTCCTGGCCTTGCCGTCGAGCCACAGCGTGTTCGACGGATCCGAGTGCGTCGTGTCGGTGCCTACGTGCTTGTCGCTGATCTGCGGCCCCTTGGTGATGACGTGCACGAGGGCCATCGCGTGGCCGCGACCGAGTCCGTAATCGGCGGCGAGCCACTCGACGATCGGCGTCGCCTTGGTGTTCTCGTCGAAGCCCTTCTCGTGCGCCTTCTCGATGAGCTGACGCGGCGTGAGGCCGGTCTTGGTCTCGATGTTGTCGAGATATGCCTGGAACGACATAGGTTTCTCCTCAGCTGCCGGTGGACGGGATGTCGAGCACTCCAGGAGCATCCTGCCACTCCTGGATGATGCGGTCGGAGGCGTGGATGCACAGCACCCGCAGTCGCCCGGATCCGCAGTTCTTGAAGCCGTGCCACGCTCCCGTCGGCGCGGTGGCCGTGTCGCCGGCGATCGCGTGGAGCGTTTCGCCGTCGATCGTGATGCGCGCCTCGCCCTCGAGGAGCACCCACGTCTCGGGGTACGGGTGGCGGTGGATGTCGGGGCCCTGCCCCGGCTCGCTGTCGACGAAGAAGTACGACACGCCGGCGCCGTGCTCGGCGCCGATGAAGCGGCGCAGGCGGCCCGTGCCGACGCGGGTGTCGGCGGCGTGGACGATGTCCGGGATCGTGATGCTCATGGTGCCCGTCCCTCTCTGACTGGATTGGCGGTTCGACGTGCCCCCAGCCTCCTCGCCGACGCCATACCGCCCTATCCTTTCGATGTGGATCGAAAGTTCGTGGACTTCCAGCTCGCACCGGACGATCTCACCGCGATCCGGTTCGGCATCTCGCCCGGCCACGAGCTCTGCCATGCGGTGCGCGCGATGCTCCGGCCCGACGAGTACCCCCTGCAGTGGGGATGGATGCGGGCGACCCGCGCCGCGATCCCGCGTGACGACTTCGATCTCCTCGCGCTGCTGATCCGCGATGAGGGCTATTTCCCCGACTTCCTCACCACCACTCCCACGTGGGAGCTCACGCCCGACGCCGAGGCGGAGCGCCTCCGCCACATCGACGACGAGCGCTTCGAGGTCGACATGACGAAGGTGCTCGTGCGCAGCGACGGCGCGCGCCGCGCCGCCGTGCAGCGGATGCTCGATCAGCCCGACCGCGCCCGCGCGATGATCGCCGAGGCGTGGCTGTCGGTGTGGAACTCCGGCGTCGCCCCGGTCTGGACACAGCTCGAGCGACTGCTGCGCGCCGACATCGCGGTGCGCTCGCGCCGCATCGCCGAGAGCGGCATCGGCGCGATGATCCAGGGGCTGCACGACCGCGTCGCGTGGTCGGACGGCGCCGTGCGCGTCACGATGCGCATCTGGAGCGAGGTCGTCGACTGCCGCGGCAGCGGCCTCGTGCTCGTGCCCTCGGTGATGGGCGCGACGGGATGCTTCGTGCTCACCGAGCCGCCCGCACAGCCGACGCTCTTCTACCCGGCGCAGGGCGTGACGGCGACCTGGGCTCGGGACCCCGCCGACGTGACCTCGGCGCTCGGCGCACTGCTCGGCCCCGCGCGCGCCCGGATTCTGCTCGACGCGCACGAGCCGCGCACCACCTCGCAGGTCGCGCGCGACTCCGCCCTCGCGATCTCGACGGCCTCGCACCACCTCACGGTGCTGCGCGATGCGGGCCTCGTCGCCAGCACCCGCGACGGAGCGCGAGTGCTGCACCGTCGCACCCCGCTCGGCGAGGCGATGGTCGGCGCCGTGCTCTGAGCCGTGCCCGGCCAGGCCCTGCCCAGGTGGGCCACGGTAGACTGGCCGTGCCCATTTCGATGTGCATCTACCTGTCTGCGGCTCCGGCTGCGCACAAGGCGGCACCAGCAGCCGCCGACCCTCGGCGCATGGCCAGGAGAAAGATGCACATGGCTCTCGTCGACACCGACACCTCTGCGCGCGCCGCCGTCCGGCGCCCCAGCCTCGTTCGCGAGGCCGGCTTCTCGTACTTTCCGATCGCGCTGATCGCGCGCCTGCCGTTCGCCATGATGGTGGTCGGCATCCTGACGCTCGTCGTCTCGGCGCGCGGCTCGCTCGCGCTCGGCGGCGCGACCAGCGCTATGACAGGCCTCGGCACCGCCCTCGTCGGCCCCCTTCTCGGCGCGGCCGCCGACCGCTTCGGCCAGCGGCAGGTGCTGCTTCTCGCGGGCACGGCGAACAGCGCGCTGCTCGCGGCGATGGCGTGGCTGGCCTTCGCGCCGGTTCCGGATGCTGCGCTCCTCGCCGTCGCGTTCTTCATCGGCGCCACCATGCCCCAGGTCGCGCCGCTCTCGCGCAGCCGGCTCGTCGGGATCATCGACCGCGCGTACCCGAAGGAGCGCCGCACACCGGTCGTGAACGGGGCGATGGCCTACGAGTCCGCGGCGGACGAGATCGTGTTCGTCTTCGGCCCGGTGATCGTGGGCCTCCTCGCGACCACGCTCAACCCGGCCGCCCCGGTGATCGGCGCCGCCGTGCTCGGGCTCGTCTTCGTGAGCGCGTTCGCGCTGCACCCGACGGCGCGAACGGTGCCGGCATCCGCCGGCGAGGCACGACCCGAACAGGCGCCCGCCCGCGAGCTGTTCCGGCCCCGCGTGCTCGCCCCGGCGGTCGGCGCACTGGGCATGGGCCTGTTCTTCGGCGCGATGCTCACCTCGCTGACCGCGTTCATGGCCGAGCGCGGCGTGCCCGAGCAGGCCGGCCTCGTCTACGGCGCGATGGGCATCGGCTCGGCGGCCCTCGCGCTCGGCGTGGCGCTGTTCCCTGCGCGCTTCACGCTGCGCGCCCGCTGGCTCACGTTCGCCGCGATCCTCGTTGCGGGCACGATCGCGCTCCCATTCGTCGGCAGCGTCGGCGGGATCGCGATCTGCCTGCTGATCATCGGCGTCGGCATCGGGCCGACGCTCGTGACGCAGTACAGCCTCGCGGCGGCGTTCAGCCCGCGCGGCCGCTCGGCCACCGTGATGACGATGCTCGGCTCCGCCATCGTCGTCGGCCAGTCCGCAGCATCCGCACTGACGGGTCTCGTGGCCGACGCAACCGGAGCCGGCCCCGCGCTCGTCGCGCCGCTGCTCGCGGCGTCCGTCGTGCTCGGCGCGGGAGTCTGGAACGTCGTGGCCTCGCGCCGCTGACCCCGCCTCGGGCGAGGAAACGCCCGGCCCCGCGGATGCGGGACCGGGCGTTCCAGGTGGAGCAGCGGCTCAGAAGTCGAAGTCGCCGATGTTCTCCGCGTCGAACACGTAGGGCTCGCCGAGGAGCACGACGCCGTCGGCGCCGACCTCGTAGTCACCGAGGTCGCCGGCCTCGAAGGTGTCGCCCTCCTCACCGGTGATCTCGCCGGTGATGAGTGCCTGGGTCGCCCAGGCCGCGAGGTAGCCGAGCTCCTCCGGGTTCCACAGCGCGAACGCGGTGACGGTGCCGTCCTCGACGTACTCGCGCATCTGGTTCGGGGTGCCGAGGCCGGTCAGCGCGACCTTGCCCTTGTACTCCGAGGTCGACAGGTAGCGAGCCGCCGCGGCGATGCCGACCGTCGTCGGGCTGATGATGCCCTTCAGCTCCGGGTAGGTCTGCAGCAGCGCCGCCGTCTTGTCGAACGACGTCTGGTCGTCGTCGTCGCCGTACGCGACCTCGACGAGCTCGATGTCGGGGTGATCGCTGGCGAGCAGCTCCTCCATCATCTCGATCCACGCGTTCTGGTTGGTCGCGTTGGCCGAAGCCGACAGCACCGCGATCTGACCGGCGTCGCCGATCTGCTCGGCGATCAGGTCGACCTGCACCTTCGCGATGCCCTCGGCGGTGGCCTGGTTGATGAACAGGTCACGGCAGTCCGCGTTCGTGTCGGAGTCGAAGGTGACGACCTTCACCCCGGCGTCGCGCGCCTCGTTCAGCGCGTCACAGATGGCCTCCGGGTCGTTGGCCGACACGATCAGGCCGCCGGCACCCTGCTGGGCCGCGGTCTGGATGTACTGCACCTGCGAGGTGGGGCTCGCCTCCGACGGCCCGACCTCGTCGATCGTGCCGCCGAACTCGTCCGCGGCCGCGGTCGCCCCCTTGGTCGAGGTATCGAAATACGGGTTGCCGAGGTTCTTCGGCAGCATCGTGATCGACAGGTTGGCGTCGCCGCCGTCTCCGCCATCGCCGCCGTCGCCGCCGCTGCCTCCCGAGCAGCCCGTCGCGACGAGCGCCACGCCCACCGTGAGCGCGGCCGCCGCGAGAGCCATCCGGCCCTTGCGCTGAAGTCCGAACATCATTGTTTCCCTTCCTGATTGCAGGTGCTGGTGCAGTGCTGCGAGGTGGTTGTTTCGTGCGGCTACGAGACGTCTGCCGTCTCGCCCCGCCCTTTTCTCTTCCCGATGGCTGCGGCGCGTCGGCGCTGCAACCAGGCGAGGAGGCTGGAGGACACCACGGAGAGGATGAGGAGCACTCCCGTGATGATGTTGATGACGTCACTGGTGACGCCGGCCAGGCGGAGAGCCGAGCCGAGCACGCCGATCAGCAGTACGCCCGCGATGACACCGTGGAGCGCGCCGCGGCCGCCGAAGATCGACACTCCGCCGAGGAGGACGGCGGCGATGACCTGGAGCTCCATGCCCATCGCGTTGTCGCCGCGGGCGTTGGAGTACAGCAGTGTGAAGTACACCCCGGCGAACCCGGAGACCGCGCCGGAGAGCACGAACAGCAGGAACTTGGTGCGTCCGACGTCGATGCCCGAGAAGGCGGCGGCCTCCTTGTTGAGCCCGATCGCGTACAGCGAGCGGCCGAAGGGCGTGAAGTGCAGCACGACCGCGAAGATGACCGCGAGCACCAGGAACGGGATCATGATCATCGGGATCGGCGTTCCCGGGATGTTCGCCTTCGCGAGGTCGGTCCATTCCTCGGGGAACTCGGTGATGGCCGTGGTGCCCAAGAGGCCCACCGCGATGCCGCGGAACAGCGCCAGGGTGCCGATGGTGACCGCGAGTGACGGCAGCCCCACGACGGTGATGAGGAAGCCGTTGAACACGCCGGCGAGGGTGCCGACCAGGATCGCGATGAGCGCCGCCGCGGGGAACGGCAGGCCGGCCTGTGTGAGGATGCCGGTCATCACACTGGACAGCCCCACGATGGAGGCGACCGAGAGGTCGATCTCCTCGGTGATGATGATGAGCGTCATCGGCAGCGCGATCAGCAGGATCGGCGCGATGTCGCGCAGCAGGTAGGTGACCGTCAGCGGGCTGTCGAAGTTGCGCACCGTCGCGAGCGCTACCGCGATGACGAGGATCAGGATGCCGATGATCGCGGCTTCCCGGGTGATCAGGACGCGCCGCCAGGCGGGACGGGTGTGGGCCTTGTACACGCGCGCGGG
>DATEOM010000038.1:0-6438 GCA_035274105.1 Microbacterium sp. | reverse complement strand
CGTGGCCGGCGGACGGGGGTCGCCCTGGCGATCGCGGTTCCGGTGACGCTGTTCGCCACCCTCCTCGTGGGTGTCGTGGTGCTCGCCGGGAGCTTCCGGATCTCGTGGGCGGACGACCTCGCACTCGCGCCGGATGATCGCGCGCCCGCGCCGCCCCCGATCATCGAGCCCGCCGTGGCCGGTTACCGGTTCGAGCAGCTCACCAACGCCTGCACGATTCTCGCGGCCGGCAGGGACCTCGGATTCGACGCGCGGGACCAGACGATCGCCGTGATGACGGCGATGGGCGAATCGTCGCTGCGGAACATCGACTACGGCGACTGGGAGACGAGCGGGGTCACCAACCCCGACGGCTCCCGCACCACCTCGATCGGACTGTTCCAGCAGCAGGACTCGTGGGGCACGCGGGAGGCGCGCCTCGACCCGTACACCGCCGCGGCCGTCTTCTACCGGGCGATGGCGGAACGCGTGCCCGACCGGGCGGCGCTCGAGCCGACCCTCGTCGCCCATCGCACGCAGGTCAATGCCGACCCGGATCACTACGCCCGCTACTGGGATCGCGCGGTCCGCGTGGTGGCCGCCGTGACCGGCAGCCCGCTGGAGGGCGACCGCATCGACGGCATCCCGCACTGCCCGACCGTGTGAGCGGGCGCGCGGGTCGCAGCATCCGTGTCAGCCGTAGAAGAGCTTCTCGAATACGCGACGTGCGCGACGCGTGGTGCCGAGATAGTCCTCTTCGACCTGCGTGGCTGACCTCGGCGGGTACTCGAGGAGCCGGCCGATGCCGTCGAGCTTCTTCCTGTCGACCGGGAGGACGTCGCTCGTCTGGCCCGACAGCAGCGTGTTGGCCGAGCGCAGGCGGCTCGCGAGCCGCCAGGCGTCCGCCAGGCGGTCCGCGGCGCTCGCGGGGATGAGTCCGGCGCTCTCCGCGGCCCGGAGCGCCCCCAGCGTGGACGTCGTGCGCATCTCTGGCACGGCGTGGGCGTGCTGCAGCTGGAGCAGCTGCACGAGCCACTCGACGTCGCTGAGCGAACCGGGGCCCAGCTTCAGGTGCCGCGACGGGTCGACGCCCTGCGGCAGCCGTTCGCTCTCGACACGGGCCTTGATGCGCTTGATCTCGCGCGTCGCGGCGAGGTCGACGGCCGAGGGGTACCGCACCCGATCGGCGAGCTTCATGAAGTCGCCGATGAGCTTGACGCTGCCGGCGACGCCTCGCGCCCGCAGGAGCGCCTGCGCCTCCCACGACAGCGCCCATCGACGGTAGTACTCCTCGTACGCCTCGAGCGAGCGGGCGAGCGGGCCGTTGCGGCCCTCCGGCCGCAGGTCGGCGTCCAGCTCCAGCGGCACCCGGTGGTCCTCGGAGTGCGTGCGCAGCGCCGCGACCAGCTTCAGGGCGAGCTCGTGCGCGCGCTGCGGATCGACGCCGTTGGCCCGGTAGACGTACATGACGTCGGCGTCGGATCCGAAGCCGAGCTCCGCGCCGCCGAAACGGCCCATCGCGATGACCGAGAAATCGAGGGCGGCGTCGTCGGCGGGCACGACCTCACGACGCACCGCGCGCAGGGTCGCCTGGATCGTGACCTCGGTGATGGTCGTGAGCGCGTCCGCGACCTCCTCGATCGTGACGCTCCCCAGGATCGCGCCCATGGCGATGCGCAGCTGCTCGCGGCGCCGCAGCGCCCGCACCGCGCGCATCGCGTCGATCACCGTGTTGTGGCGGGTCTGGATCGCGCGGGCCTCCTGCTGCAGCGCGACGCCCGAGCGGGGGCGCAGCAGCTCGGGGTCGTCGAGCCATGCGGCGGACTCGGGGATCCACTCGATGAGCTCCCCCACGTAGCGGGAGCCCGAGAGCACCCGGGAGAGGCTCTCGGCGGCGCCCGAGGAGTCCCGCAGCATGCGCAGGAACCAGTGCGTGTCGCCGAGCCGCTCGCTGAGCCGCCGGAAGGCCAGGAGGCCGTAGTCCGGATCGACGCCGTCGGCGAACCAGCGGATCATGACGGGCATGAGGTGCCGCTGGATCGTCGCCTTGCGGCTCAGCCCGGTGGTGAGGGCGGCGATGTGGCGCAGCGCGCCGGCGGGGTCCGCGAAGCCGATCGCCGCGAGACGGTCGTGAGCCTGCTCGGTCGACAGTACGCGCTCGTCGGCCGGCAGTGCGGCGACCGCCGACAGCAGCGGGCGATAGAAGAGCCGGACATGGATGTCGCGCACTTCGCGCTTGACGGACTCCCACAGCTGCCAGATCCCGTCGCCGGTGTCGGCGAGGCCCGTCGCGCGCGCGAGGACGCGGAGCTCCTCGGGGCGCGACGGCATCAGGTGCGTGCGGCGCAGCTGACGCAGCTGCACGCGGTGCTCGAGGAGCCTCAGGACGCGGTAGTCCCGCGAGAAGGCGGAGGCCTCGGCCCGGCCGATGTACCCCTCCGCGACCAGCGCGTCCAGCGCCTCGAGCGTGCCGCGCTGCCGGATGCGGTCGTCGGAGAGGCCGTGGACGAGCTGGAGGAGCTGCACGGTGAACTCGATGTCGCGGATGCCGCCGGGGCCGAGCTTGAGCTGGTACGGCACATCGGCGGCCGGAATGTGCTCGGTGACGCGCTCGCGCATGCGCTGCACGCTGTCGACGAAGTTCTCGCGGGCGGCGCTCGTCCACACCTTGGGCTGGACCGCCTCGATGTAGGCCTGCGCGAGCCCCTCATCGCCGGCGATGGGCCGAGCCTTCAGCAGGGCCTGGAACTCCCAGCTCTTCGCCCAGCGGTCGTAGTACGCGAGGTGGGAGTCGAGCGTGCGCACGAGCGCGCCCTGCTTGCCTTCGGGGCGCAGGTTGGCATCGACCTCCCACAGCGGAGGCTCGATCTCGACGCCGGAGATGCCGCGCATCGTCTGGACCGCGAGCCGGGTCGCGATGTCGACGACGCGGCTCTCGCCGAGCTCTTCGACGGCGTCGTCGTGACCGCCCCCCACGAAGATGACGTCCACATCGCTGACGTAGTTGAGCTCGCGGGCGCCGGTCTTGCCCATCCCGATGATCGCGAGCTTCGTACGCGCCACCTGGTCACGGGGGAAGAGCCCCGCCCCGACGGCACCGCCCGATACGCGGGTGCGAGCGACCGCGAGGGACGCCTCGAGCACCGCGCCCGCGGCATCCGCGAGCCGTGCCGACACGGCGGCCACCTCGTCGACCGGTGACGGGCTCAGGAGGTCGTACGCGGCGATGCGCGCCAGCATGCGGCGGTAGCGGACGCGCAGAGCGACCCACGCGCTCTCGCCGCCCTCGGCGGCGAACCCGTCGACGGCGTCGATCGACGCGAGGAGCTCCGAGCGCAGCTCCTCGGGCGTGGGCAGCCGCTCCCCCGCGTCGGCGAGGTGGTCGACCTCCGCGGGATGGCGGAAGAAGAACTCGCCGAAGCCCGTCGAGGCGCCGAGCAGCGCCCACAGGGCGCGCCAGGCCGCGGGGCGGTCACGGGCGCGGCGGACGGGTGCCGCATCTCGGCGTGCGAGACGCGCCAGCCCTTGCAGAGCTTCGTCGGGATCCGCCGCGTCGACGGCTCCTTCGAGGAGCACATCGCGCGGCGCATCGATGAGGGCGGAGAGCTCGTCGAGCAGCGCCTCGGCATCGGTCAGGCGGCTGAAGCCCAAGCGGGCGAGCGGAGTCAGGGAGCCCGGCCGGTCGCTCGCAGACATGCGTCAACCGGTCTCAGAGCAGCTCGATGTTGCTCTTGAGCTCGAACGGCGTCACCTGGGAGCGGTACTCCTGCCACTCGCGGCGCTTGTTGAGGAGCACGTGGTTGAAGACCTGCTCGCCCAGCGTCTCGGCGACGAGCTCCGACTCCTCCATGAACTCCAGCGCGTGGTCGAGGCTCGCAGGCAGCGGGGCGTACCCGAGAGCGCGGCGCTCAGCATCCGTCAGCGACCAGACGTTGTCTTCCGCCTCGGGCGGAAGCTCGTACTCGTTCTCGATGCCCTTCAAGCCCGCCGCCAGCATGAGCGCGAAAGCCAGGTAGGGGTTCGCGGCCGAGTCGAGGGCGCGATACTCGACGCGCGACGACTGGCCCTTGCTGGGCTTGTACAGCGGCACGCGCACGAGCGCCGAGCGGTTGTTGTGGCCCCAGCAGATGAAGCTGGGCGCTTCGTCTCCGCCCCAGAGCCGCTTGTACGAATTGACGAACTGGTTCGTCACGGCGGAGATCTCGTTGGCGTGGCGCAGCAGGCCGGCGATGAACTGGCGGCCGACCTTCGAGAGCTGGTACTGGGCGCCCTCTTCGTAGAACGCGTTCACGTCGCCCTCGAACAGGGACATGTGCGTGTGCATGCCGCTGCCGGGCTTGCCCGTCATCGGCTTGGGCATGAACGTCGCGTACACGCCCTGCTCGATCGCGACCTCTTTGATGACCGTGCGGAACGTCATGATGTTGTCGGCCGTGGTGAGGGCGTCCGCGTAGCGCAGGTCGATCTCGTTCTGCCCGGGTCCGCCCTCGTGGTGGCTGAACTCCACCGAGATGCCGAGGTCTTCGAGCATGCGGACCGATCGGCGGCGGAAGTCGTGGGCGGTGCCGCCGGGGACGTTGTCGAAGTAGCCCGCGGAGTCGACCGGCTCGGGGCCCTCGGTGCCGAAGGACGAGGACTTCAGCAGGTAGAACTCGATCTCGGGGTGCGTGTAGAACGTGAACCCCGCGTCGGCGGCTTTCGCGAGCGTGCGCTTGAGGACGTGGCGCGGGTCGGCGACGGCCGGCTGCCCGTCGGGCGTGGTGATGTCGCAGAACATGCGCGCCGTCGGGTCGATCTCGCCGCGCCAGGGCAGGGTCTGGAAGGTGGTCGGGTCGGGATGCGCCAGCAGATCCGACTCGTACGAGCGGGTCAGGCCCTCGATCGCGGAGCCGTCGAATCCGAGGCCCTCGCTGAAGGCGCCCTCCACCTCGGCGGGGGCGATCGCGACGGACTTCAGCGTGCCGATCACGTCTGTGAACCACAGCCGTACGAACTTCACGCCTCGTTCTTCGATGGTCCTCAGAACGAAGTCACGCTGCTTGTCCATCGCGTCCTCTCCGGTGCCGGATCGCCCGAGGTGTCAGTACGACCGCGGTGAAGCCAGACTACTGGTCGTCGCCGTGCTCGCCCGACACCGTGTCGGCGCCCCACGAGTCTTCACGCGCTTCCTCCGCGGCCCACGCCCGCGAACGCTCCTTGATCACCTCGGGAGCCTTCGCCGCCTCCTCGGGAGTGTCGAAGGGGCCGGCGCGGTCGGGCGCGGGCGACTCGAAGCCCTTCTCGACCTCGCCGGTCTTCAGGTTGTACCAGTACTTGTCGCTGCCGCTCGTCATCGTGCACGCTCCTCGCATCGCGGGCTGGTCGCCTTCAGCACGATCCTACTGACGCCCGCTTCGTCGGCGACGGCGTCGGCGTCGATAGGCTGTCGACATGGCATCTGACGCGGCACGCGCCGTCGGCGTGGACATCGGCGGTACCGGGATCAAGGCGGGGATCGTCGACCTCGAGAAGGGGGAGCTGGTCAGCGATCGCGTCAAGGTCGCGACTCCCGCCGGCGCCCACCCTCCGGATGTGCTCGCCGCGGTGACCGAGGTGCTCTCGACCCTGGGGGTCGCCGACGACCCGTCGGTTGCGCTCGGCGTCGCGTTCCCCGCCATCGTCAAGCACGGCCGTACGCTGTCGGCCGCGAACGTGTCGGACCAGTGGATCGACTTCGAAGCCGAGAAGTTCTTCGAGGACGGCCTGGGGCGCGACATCCACTTCGCGAACGACGCGGACGTCGCGGGCGTCGCGGAGATGCGCTACGGCGCCGCGAAGGACCAGGCCGGGCTCACGATCCTCACCACGCTGGGCACCGGGATCGGCTCGGCGCTGCTGTACGACGGCGTGCTGGTGCCGAATTCGGAGCTCGGCCACGTGCAGCGCGCCCGTCACGGGAAGGATGCCGAGGCCTACGCCGCATACTCCGCGATGGAGCGTCATCACCTCTCGTGGGAGCAGTGGGCGAAGCGGCTGCAGTGGTACTACAGCCACATCGAGTTCCTCTTCAGCCCCGACCTGTTCGTCGTGGGCGGAGGCGTGTCGAAGCACTCCGACAAGTTCTTGCACCTGCTCGACCTCAAGACGCCGATCGTGCCCGCCGTGCATCGCAACAACACGGGGATCATCGGCGCCGCCGCGCTCGCGCGGGGCTGACGCACCGCTGCGGCGGGCCGCTGCGGTCTTGCGCCGCTGCGGCGGGCCGCGGAGAGGGCGAATGGGCCGGCCTGTACGCCGGGTTCTGTCCGGGGGCCGGGGCCCCGTGGACGGTCATCTCTCTCGGCGACACGTTGACGTGCCGCTCCAGCGGCCTACCCGGGAACTCGGCGGGCCGCGTCGTCATCCACTGTCTGGCCTTGCTCCGGTCGAGGTTCACCGTGCGCGACGTGTCATCACGACCCCGGTGATCTCTTACACCAC
>DATEOM010000037.1:0-4288 GCA_035274105.1 Microbacterium sp. | reverse complement strand
GCGACGCCGTCGCCGCGTTCTACGCCGCCGGCGCCCGCTACCTCCAGTTCGACGACACGGCATGGGGGTACCTCTGCTCGGCCGCGGAGATCGACAAGGCGCAGGCCCGCGGCATCCGCACGCAGGGCATCGCCGAGCGGTACGCCGGGCTCGTGAACCGCATCCTCGAGGGCAAGCCCGACGACCTCACGATCACGACGCACGTGTGCCGCGGCAACTTCCGCTCGACGTGGATCTCGTCGGGCGGCTATGAGCCGGTCGCCGAGCAGCTGCTCGGCAACACCGCGTACGACGGCTACTTCCTCGAGTACGACAGCGAGCGCGCCGGCGGCTTCGAGCCGCTGCGGTTCCTGCCGGAGGGTGACAAGACGGTCGTGCTCGGGCTCATCACGTCGAAGAGCGGCGAGTTGGAGAATGTGGATGCTGTGAAGCACCGCATCGACGAGGCGGCGGCGTTCGCCCCGCTCGAGCAGCTCGCGCTGAGCCCGCAATGCGGCTTCGCCTCGACCGAGGAGGGTAACCTCCTGAGCGAGGACGAGCAGTGGGCCAAGGTGCGCGCGGTCGTCGACATCGCCGCAGACGTCTGGGGCTGACCGCCGCGCGCGGCAGAGGAGGTGCCCGATGGCTCGCGCATCCGCGGGCAAGTCGACCCTGAGCCGCCATCTGCGACTGCTCGAGGCCTTCACCGCCGACTCGCCGTTCCTGACGCTCACGGACCTCGCGCGGGCCGCGGACGTTCCCGTCTCCACCGTCCACGGGCTGCTGCAGGAGCTCGAGGCGACGGGGCTCGTGGAGCGTCGCGACGATCGCACCTATCGGCTCGGGCTGAGGCTCTGGGAGCTGGCCAGTCGCACGCCCGGCGCGCTCGGGCTGCGGGAGACGGCCCTTCCGTTCCTGATGCAGGCGCACGCCCGCATCGGGCAGCACGTGCAGCTCGGAGTCATGTCGGACCGCGACGTGCTGTTCCTGGAACGACTGAGCGATCGTGACGCCGTCGTGAGCGTGACCATCGTCGGCGGTCGGCTGCCCATCAACGCATCTGCCAGCGGCCTGGTGCTGCTCGCCGACCTGGACGACGCCGCTCGTGAGGCGTTCCTCGCCGGACCTCTGCCGCGCTTCACCACCGGAACCCCCGTGGATGTCGACGAGGTTCGCCGCATCCTGCGCCGGGTGCGGCGCGAGCGCTTCGCCGTCCTGGACGGCGCGCTCCACCCGGGGGTGAGAGGAATCGCCGTGCCGGTGCGCGGCGCCACAGGTGAAACGGTCGCCGCACTCGGCGCCGTCGTCCCCGCGGACGACACCGGCTCGGCCGGCGTCGTCGGTGTGCTGCAGAAGGCCGCCGACGACGTCACGGCCGCTCTCCGCGCTTCGGCCACCGCCACCCGCAGGGCTCCGGTTTCCCTTGAATCGAAATCCAGTCAGGACGACTGAGAGCCGAAGTTAGCATCGCCCGGGACGTCGATGAAGACGAGGAGGTGCGATGTCAGCCCAGCCCGCCGCACAGGGGGTCGCAGCGTCGCCGGACGTCGCTGCTCCGGCGCTCACACTGGACGGGGTGTCCGTCGCGTTCCGCGGCGTGAAGGCCCTCTCCGACATCTCGTTCCAGGTGCCCGCCGGCGGACTGTCGGCGGTGATCGGCCCGAACGGTGCGGGAAAGACGACGCTGTTCAACTGCGTCAGCGGCATCTACCGCCATGAGGGCGAGATCCTCCTGTCGGGTCAGCCGCTGCGGGCCCTGCGTGCCGACCAGCGTGCCCGCGCCGGCATCGCCCGCACCTTTCAGACGCCCACCCTCCTCGACCAGGCATCGGTGTACGAGAACGTCATGCTGGGCGCGCTCACCTGGTCGAAGTCGGCGCTCCTGGCCACGGCGTGGGCAACGGGTCGCTCCCGCCGCGAGGAGTCGGCCGCCCGCGACAGCGCCGTCGAGACGCTCGAAGCGGTCGGGCTGACGCCCGCGTCGATGCGACGCACCGTCGGTGAGCTCGCGCACGCCGACCGCCGCCGCGTCGAGATCGCGCGCGCCCTGGTGGCGCGCCCCCGGCTGCTGATGCTCGACGAGCCCGCCGCCGGGCTCAGCGCCGCCGAGTCGGACGAGCTCATCTCGATGGTGCTCGAGCACGGTGAACGCACCGGCATGACCGCGCTGCTGGTCGAGCACGACGTCTCACTCGTGATGCGGGTCGCCCGCTTCGTGGCGGTGCTGGACGCCGGCAGGCTGCTGGCCTTCGGCTCGGCCGCCGAGGTGCGGCGCAACCCCGAGGTCATCGCGGCCTACATCGGCGCCGAAGAGGCCCCGTCCCAGGAGGAGGGCGTCGCATGAGCCTGCTCGAGATCTCCGGCCTGCGCGCCTCGTACGGGCGCGTCGAGGTGCTGCACGGCATCGACCTCGCCGTCGCCGAGGGCCAGATCGTCGCGATCCTCGGTGCCAACGGCGCCGGCAAGACATCGTTCCTGCGCGCTCTGTGCAACATCATCACGACCACGGGGCGTCGCACGTTCGACGGGGCCGACCTCGCGGGCCGCTCCAGCGCCGGCATCGCGCGGCTCGGCATCGGCCACGTTCCCGAAGGACGCGGAACGTTCACCGACTTCACGGTGGAGGAGAATCTGCGGCTCGGGGCGATCTCGCGCCCGCGCAGCCAGCGCTCGAGCGTCACTGCGGACCTCGACCTCGTGTACGAGACGTTCCCGATCCTCCGCGACTTCCGGCGCCGGCAGGCCGGGGCGCTCTCGGGCGGGCAGGCGCAGATGCTCGCGATCGCGCGGGCGCTGCTGGCGCGCCCCCGGCTGCTGCTGGTCGACGAGCCGTCGCTGGGACTCGCGCCGCTGACCACGAGCGAGCTCTTCGGGCGGTTCGTCACGCTGCGCGACGCGTGGTCGCTGACCATCCTGCTCGCCGAGCAGAACGCGCGACTGTCGCTGCAGGTCGCCGACCGCGCGGTGCTCTTCTCGCGCGGCCGCGTCGTGCACGAGGGCGACACCTCCGATCCGGCGACCGCGGCGGCGTTGCACCACATCTATCTCGGCGAGGACGCCGACACCGCGAACGGAGCGCAACCGCGATGACGGAGTTCCTCCAGATCACGCTCGACGGCCTCATGACGGGCACGGTGTACGCAGCGCTGGCACTCGCCCTCGCCGTCGTCTTCCAGGGGACCGGGATGCTGAATCTCGCGCAGGGCGAGATGGCCGTGGTGGCCGCGTACCTGGCGTGGGCGGCGCTGCAGGCGGGGCTGGCGATGTGGATCGCCATCCCTGTCGCCATCGTGGCCTCGGCGGTCCTCGGCGCCGTGACCTACCAGGCCGTGGTGCGATGGGTTCCGCCGCACCGCGAGGATTCGCTGATGACGCTGGGCGTCACCCTCCTGCTGGGGCTCAACGCGGTCGTGAGCATCGTGTGGGGGAGCGACCCGCGCAGCTTCCCGAGCCCGTTCGGCACGTGGGTCGTCCACTTCGGCGGCCTGCGCCTGACGAGCCAGCAGCTCGGCGGGGCGATCCTCGTCACGGCGGCGATGGTGATCGTCGCACTCGTCTTCACCCGCACGTCCTTCGGGCTGCGGTTGCGCGCCGTGGCGCAGAACGGCCGCTCGGCGGTCCTGCTCGGCCTTCGGCCGGGATTGTGGCTCTCCCTCGGCTGGGCGACCGCGTGCGCGGTCGGTGCGGTCGCCGGCGTAGTGGCGGCGCCGACGGCGGGACTCTCCCCTGGCATGATGACCGTCCCCCTGCTCATGGCGCTGGCCGCCACCAACCTCGGCGGCATCTCCAGCCGCGTCGGCGTGGTGATCGGGGGACTCCTGATCGGCGTGCTGGCAGCCCTCGGCGGCCGGTACATCCCAGGGCTCGGCGGCGACCTCAACGTGCTGCTCGCGTTCGCGGTGGCGATCGCCGTGGTCATGGTCAAGCCCGCCGGTCTGTTCGGACGCGAGAGCGTGGTGCGCGCATGATCGGCGTGACGGCGCCCGTCTGGAAGCAGCCGCGGTTCTGGCTGATCGTCGCCGCCGTGCTGGTGGGGCTGTCGCTCCCGTTCCTGGTGAGCGACTACGACCTGTTCAACCTCGCTCGGGTGGTGACCGTCGCCATGTGCGTCGCCAGCCTGAATCTGGTGCTGGGCTTCTCCAACCAGGTGAGCCTCGGCCACGGTGCCATCTTCGGCATCGGCGGCTACGCGACGCTGCTGTCGATCCGCGACCTCGGGTTCCCGCCGGCCGCCGGCGTGCTGTTCGGCGCGCTCGTGTGCGCCGCCGTCGGCCTGGTCATCGGCATCCCGGCCGTCCGGCTCGGCGGG
>DATEOM010000036.1:0-5994 GCA_035274105.1 Microbacterium sp. | reverse complement strand
CGGGTTCACGGCGAGGATCTTGAGGTTGTCGGCGAGCGGGAAGACCACCGCGTCCTCGGCGATCTGCGCCTGCAGGTCGGCGTAGATCGCCGTGCGCGCCTCGGGGTCGAGCTCGACCGCACCCTGGTCGAACAGCGCGTCCGTGGCCGGGTTCGAGTACGAGAAGTAGTTCGCCGAGGCGCCCGTGCGGTAGAGCAGGCTGTACGCGTCGGGGTCCTGGCCCATGATGTAGCCGCCGAGGAACGCGTCGTACTGCGACTCGGCGCCCTTCTGGATCTCCTCGAAGACCGCGGCGGGCTCGATGCCCGCGAGCTCCACCGTGATGCCGGCATCCTTCAGCTGCTGCTGGATGAGCGTCGCCTCGGTCTTCTGCGCGGGGTCGGCCCCGGCGTACGCGAGCGTGAACGTGAGGTCGGAGACGCCGGCCTCCTCGAGGAGGGCGGCCGAGGCATCCGTGTCCTGTTCGTACTTCTCGACGTCTTCCGTCGCGAACGCGTTGCTCGGCGGAAGGATGGTGTACGCGTTCTCGTAGTAGTCGTCGCTGAGGAAGGCGCCGGTGTTGATCTCGTCGCGGTCGAGCGCGAAGAAGATCGCCTGACGCACCTTGGGGTCGGTGAGCTTCGCCGCGTTGAGGCCGAGGTAGGCCACCCGGCCCTCGGCGTACGGGTAGACGTTCAGGCCCGCGCCCTCGAGCTCGGTGATCTGGTCGGGCGTCGCGAACGAGGCATCCGCCTCACCCGTCTGCAGTGCCGTCTTGGTCGTGTTCGAGTCCGACACGATGCGCAGCGTCAGCTCGGGGATCTGCGGCGCCTCGCCGTAGTAGTTCTCGTTCGCCTCGAACGTGAGGTACTGGCCGCGCTCGTACTCGGCGAGCGTGTAGGGGCCCGAGCCGACCGCGAGCGGGTCGAGCTCGGTCACCGAGAAGTCGGTGACCTCGCCGTACACGTGCTCGGGAATGATGTACGTCTCGGTCGCGATGTTGCTGAGAGCCGCGGCGCTGACGCTCGGCAGGTGGAAGACCACGGTGCGCTCGTCGGTCGCCTCGGCGGTGATGGGCTCATCGCCCACGTACAGCAGGTCGGCGTTGCCGTTCTCGCGGACGGCCTTGTTCGTGTAGGTGAAGACGACGTCGTCGGCCGTGAGGGGCTCGCCGTCGGACCAGGTCAGGTCGTCCTTGAGCGTGACGGTGACAGAGAGGCCGTCGTCGGCGGGCTCGATCGACTCGGCCAGCTCGTTGACGACGGTGCCGTCGCCCTCGACGCGGGCGAGCGGCGAGTAGACGATGTTCGTGACGGTCAGACCCCAGCGGTCGCTGACGTTGATGGGGTTGAGCGACGACGGGTCGCTCGCGATCACGTAGGTGAGCTGGCCGGTGGCCTCGGCGCCGGACGTCTCGGGTGCGGCATCGCCCTGCGCGCAGGCGGTCAGACCGATGGTCGCCGCCAGTGCCAGTGCGAGGGGAGCGATCACTCGCCTCTTCGTCTTCATCTGTTTCGGGTCCTCTTCGCTGTGTATGCGCCGGAATGGACGCATCATTCGAGCCTAGGCGGGGCTACAGGCCCGAAGGGCGGGCGGGCGCGAACAATTGCAAAGTATGACGACGCCCGGGCGCGCATGTGGACGTCAACGCGATCGGGATGCTTCGCACGTTGCGCATCCGGCATGATTCGACGCGTCCGCGGCCTACGCTCGGAGCATGCTTCTCACCTCGCCCGTCACCCTCGAGAACGCGCACGTCCGCCTCGAGCCCCTCTCCCCCGAGCACGCGTCCGAACTGGCCGCCGCGGCAGTCGGACTGGAGCACACCTGGTACACGTCGGTGCCGCACCCGGAGGGCGTCGCGGCCGACATCGCGCGGCGACTCGCCTGGCGGGACGAGGGGCACATGAACCCGTGGGCGGTGCGCCGGCTCGACACCGGAAAGGTCATCGGTGAGACCACGTTCTGCAACATCGACCAGGCCAACCGGCACGTCGAGATCGGGCACACCTGGATCGGGCTCGAAGCGCAGCGCACCTTCGTGAACACCGCGTCGAAGCTGCTGCTGCTCGCCCACGCGTTCGAGCAGTGCGACGCCATCGCGGTCGAGTTCCGCACGCACTGGCACAACCGCCAGTCCCGTGCCGCGATCGCGCGACTCGGCGCCAAGCAGGACGGGCTTCTCCGCAACCACCGCCTCGGCCCGGACGGCACGCTCCGCGACACCGTGGTCTTCTCGATCCTCCCGACCGAGTGGCCCGCAGTGCGACTCGACCTCACGGAGCGCCTCGCCCGCGGCTGACGCCGGGGGCGCAGCATCCATCCGCCTGTCGCTCCTGTCTTCTGGGTTCGGGGCCACCCCGGCGTTCGGGCCGCACGTCTTCTGGGTTTGGGGCGTCATTTCTCCGTTGGGGCGCAGATTCTCCGCCCCAACGGAGAGACTGCGCCCCAAACCCGACGCGAGATGACGAGTCCGATTCGAGCGGCAGGGATCGTTGGTGTCGGCGGGGGCTCCTCCCCAGATCGGCGCTTCGCGCCGATCGGCCGTGTTGTCCACGGTGGGCTCAGCCGGACCCACACAGGGGGTCGCGGACGGAAAGACTCGTGCCGTGACCGCATTGAGCCTGCTCCGTCACGACGACCTGATGTTGCGCGGGATGAGTCCTCGACGACTCGCCCAGGCACTTCGAGCCGGGACGCTGGTGAAGATCCGACCGGGCGTGTTCGTTCGAGGCGACGCGTGGAAGGCCGCGAAGCCCGAAGCCCGCGCCGTCGCCCGCGCCCAGGCCCTGACCGACGTGTCGGCGAGCCCGCCCGTCGTGTCGCACGAGACCGCCGCGGCCGCGCATGGGCTGCCCCTCTACCGCGCCGATCGCGAACGAATACACATCATTGCGGCGGTGGAACGACCGGGCGCCGCATTCGGCGTCGTGCGCCATCGCGGTGAGCTGTCCGACGACGATGTCATCGATGTCGACGGCCTGCGGGTCACTTCGCTTGCACGCACGGTCGCCGATGTTGCGCGCACCGCGACGTTCGAGCAAGCCGTCACGATCGCCGATGCCGCCCTGCGCAAACAGTTCGTCGCAGGACCTGATGAGTACGACTTCGATGGCGCACAGGCGTTTCGCGAGAGTGTGACTGCGATCGTCAGACGATCCGCCCATGGTCAGACGCGCGCGCGACGAGTTCTGGACTTCGCCGACGGTCGTGCGCAACTCCCGGGTGAGAGCATCAGCCGGATCCGGCTGCGGGAGCTCGGGTTCCGTGTCCTGGCGCTCCAGGTTCCGGTCGCCGGACCGCGCGGGAAGACCTACTACGTCGATTTCGGCCTGGAAGACATCCTCGCGTTCGGCGAGTTCGACGGCGCGATCAAGTACGTCGACGGGAAGCTGCTCGACGGCCGGACGTCCGCTCAGGCGCTCGACGAGGAGAAGCAGCGCGAGGATTGGGTCCGTGGCACCACCCAGCGCCGATACGCGCGCTGGGGCTGGCCCCACCTCGCGACGGCCTCCGAGCTAGGCGCACGTCTCGAAGCGTTCGGCATCCGGCCCCTGCGATGAACCTTGCACGTTGGGTTTGGGGCGCATTTTCTCCGTCGGGGCGCAGATTCTCCGCCCCAACGGAGAAAGCGCGCCCCAAACCCGAACCCGCGCCCGCGACGAGACGGCGGCTCCCAGCATCCATCCCCCTCAGCCGTCCGGGGCGCACCGCGAGCGTTTGGGGCGCATCTTCTCCGTTGGGGCGCAGATTCTCCGCCCCAACGGAGAAAGCGCGCCCCAAACCCGAAACACCCGCACAGCCGCCCCACACCGAGCGAAGAGACAACGAAACGGGGACGGATGCTGCGGCTCAGCCGTCGATGACGGCGACGAGCTCGTCGAGGAACGCGTTGAAGTCGGTGCCGCGGCGCACGATGCGCTGCACGCTGTCGCGCTCGCTGAACACCTCGACGAACTGCTCGAACACGGTCTGGAAGGCCTCGCGGTCGGTCTCGGAGAACGCCACCAGCGCCACGACCTGCACGCGCCCGTCGCCCCACGGGATCGAGGGGTCGGCGATGCCGATGGCGATGGCGGTGCGGGATGCCGTCATCTCGAGCGCGTGCGGCACAGCCAGGGCGTCGGTGAACGCGGTGGATGACAGGTGCTCTCGCTCGATCGTGCGGTCGATGTACTCGGCGTCGATGACGCCACGGGCCTGCAGCAGCGCGCCGAGCCCGCGGATCACCCCCTCCTCGCCCGAGGCCTCGTCGAGGCCCCGAACGAACGCGGACGGCTCGAAGTAGCGCTCCAGCTCGGCGCGCAGCCGGGCGAGCCGGCGCGAACGGCGGATGCGGCCGGCCGCGGCCTGTACGCGCTCGACGTCGGCGTCGGTGAGGAACGGCTGGATGCGGACGATCCGGTCGGTCGTCGTCGGCGGGTCGATCGTCGTGAGCACGAGGTCCGTGTCGATCGAGCCCCAGTCCGGGTCCACCCGCGTCTCGACGCCGACCACCTCGACCAGACGCCCGAGCGAGCGGTCGACGCTCGAGCGCAGCAGCTCGTGGAGGTCGTAGTAGCCCGGGCACACGATGGTCGCGGTGAGCAGCTGGTCGGCGCGGCGGCTGCGTTCCAGCCGTCCTCCGACGTGCATCGCGATGTACGCGATCTCGTCGTCGGGGAGGGGAATGCCCAGCCGCTGCTGCAGCCGGCTCGCGATGAACACCGCGACTTCGAAGATCATCGGGTACGTCGATTTCAGCGACCGCGTCAGCGGGTTTCGCGACCACGCCTGCTCGCGGGCGCGGTGCAGCAGGTTCTGCACGTGCAGCGCGAGCCGTGCGACGAAGTCGTCGTGCGCGATGTCGACGAGGAACTCGTCGGCCGCCGCCGTGACGACCTCGCGCACGACGGCCTCGACCTCCGGGTCGAGGGACGAGGGGGTGGTTCCGGATGCTGCGTCCTCATGGCCGTCGGGAGCCACGACGCGCGTCAGCACCAGCGTCGCGAGGTGCTGCAGATCGGCGCTGCCGAGCCTGACATCGAGGTGCCGCTCGGACAGCTCCGCGATGATCGCGGCGACCTGGCTCTGGGTCGGTCTCTCCCGCACGGCGTCGCCGGCGTCGCCGACGGCGTCGAGCGGGCGGTCGCGAGAGGTGCGGTCGGCCGCGATCGCGATGTGCATCACGACGTCCGCGATGCCGAACTCGTTGACGAACCAGCCCAGTTCGCCGAGGCGTGCCACGAGCTCGGTCTTGAACGGACCGAACGCCTGCGCCCCGACCGAGCCCTCGCCGAGCGTGCGGCGGAGCGCGGCGAGATCGAAGGATCCGGCATCCATCTCGTCGTGCGCGAGCCGGCTGAGCAGCCGCCGCTGCGCGCCCTCGGTGCCGCGCAGCCGCGCGCGTGACGCCGACCGCTCGAGGGTGAGCTCGGTGCCGCCCAGCAGACCGCGGACCCGGGCGAGGTCGGCGTCGAGGGTCGCGGGCGAGACATGCAGCGCGTCGGCCGTCTCGAACACATCGATCCCGTCGGGAGCGTCGAGAAGCGTGCGCACCAGGGTGTGCAGCCGATCGCGCGGGGTTCCCGTGTCGCCGCCTGCCCGGAGCGCCGCCGCGGCGTCCGGCCCGGCACGGTAGCCCTGCGGTCCGGACTCGACCGCGACGCCCGGCGTCACCCGCGCGTTCGCGGCGGTGACGTAGGAGCGGATGCTGCGCGGAGTCACGCCCAGCGCGTCGGCGAGAGCGGATGCCGTGACCCAGTCGCCGTCGCGCAGGAGCAGTCCGAGCACACGATCTTGCCGGGCTCGGGTCACACGCCCAGTCAACCACGCGTGCCCGTGGCCGAGGTCGTCCGGATGCTCGGCGCGTTTCGACTCGCTCGTTCCTCGCTCGCTCAACGACCGGGGGGCGGGCCGGGGGCGGCGGCCGCCGACGGCCCATCGTTTCCGCCCCTGCGGAAGAAGGAGTGGTTGTGCCGCTCCCAGCGTTCTCACAAGAATGGCCAGAAGAGGAGGCGGATCGATGAGGATCCT
>DATEOM010000035.1:0-7535 GCA_035274105.1 Microbacterium sp. | reverse complement strand
TCGTCAGTCCCGCCCCGGGGGTGCCGTCGATGGCCATGCGCGTCCCTTCGTCGAAAGCGCCGCCCCCCGGCGGCGCCCATCCTCCGCATTGTGCCAGGCGCTCGTGTCGTGCGTGACGCACAGAGTGGGTGATCTCCGCCGCCTCCTTGCCGAAACACGGGTTCGTCACGCAACACGCCGGGGCGCAGCATCCATCACCGGCGTGTCGCCGTCACCGGCCCGTGTTTCGGCAACGCGCATGCCGGGAACGGGGAACGAAGGCGAACCGGGAACGGGGAACGAAGGCGGGCCCGGAACGGGGAATGAAGACGGGCCGGGAACGGGGAACGAAGACGGGCCGGGAACGGGGAACGAAGGCGGGCCGGGAACGGGGAACGAAGACGGGCGGGGGATGCTGCGACAGCATCCCCCGCCCGGATCGGCGGTGTCGGACCGGCTCAGCCGGCGAGCGTCACCGTGTCGATGGTCACCGCGGCGATGCCGGGGTGGTCGCTGAAGACCCCGTCCATGCCCGCGGCGACGAACGCGCGGATCTCGCCGTCCAGGTCGCCGTAGGCGGCCGGGTCGGCGCTCGAGCGGAAGCCCACCGGCAGGAACTGGTTCTCGGCGCGGAACGTCCAGCCGTGCACGGTCAGCCCCGCGGCGTGCGCGTCGGCGATGACCGAGGTGGGCGTGCCCAGGCGGCCGTCGGCGGTGCGCGGGATCATGACGGACTTCTCGAGCCCGACGCCATCGGCGTAGGTCGCGATCTCGGCGAGACCGGCCGGCGTCACGAGGTCTTTGTAGGTGCGCGTGTCCCCGGCGAGCGCGAAGTCGTACGGGCGGCCCGACCCGTTCACGAGCTGCGCCAGCGTCACATCGGTGAGACCGTCGAGGTCGCGCAGGTTCGCCGTCTCGAAGCTCTGCAGGATCACCGGCGCGTTCGCGCGGTCGAGCCCGTTCGCCTGCAGCGCCGCGACGAGCGGCTCTTCGAGCGACAGCCCGATCGAGTCGAAGTACGACGGATGCTTCGTCTCGGGGTACACGCCGACGGGCCGGCCGTCGCAGCTCACCGAGTGGCGCGCGAGGTCCATGACCTCGTCCAGCGTCGGGATCACGTAGAGGCCGTCGAACGCGGTGTTCGCCGGACGCGTCTGCGGCAGGCGCTCCTTGGCGCGCAGGGTCCGCAGCTCGGCGAACGTGAAGTCCTCCGTGAACCAGCCGGTGATGGAGGTGCCGTCGATGAGCTTCGTGGTCTTGCGCGCGGCGAACTCGGGCCGGGTCGCGACATCCGTCGTCCCGCCGATCTCGTTCTCGTGACGCGCGACGAGCACGCCGTCCTTCGTCGAGACCACGTCGGGCTCGATGTAGTCGGCGCACTGCACGATCGCCGTCTCGTACGCCGCGAGGGTGTGCTCGGGGCGGGAGCCGCTCGCGCCGCGGTGGCCGATGAGGCTGATCGTCGACGGCTCGATCTTCGTCTTGTCGAGGTCGATGATCGCGAACTCGGTGTCGTCGGGCGTGCCGGGGATGCGCGCGTCGTTGCCCGGGTAGTTGTTGTCGTTGCCGATCAGCAGGCTGCCGTCCTTCAGCTGCACGACGGTCTCGAACGACTGCACGGGCAGCGAGTAGATCTCGCCGGTGCCGTAGCCGTCGCCGGCACCGATGCCGCTCGGGTTGGCGATGCGGAGGGCGTCGAGCACGAGGCTCTTCTCGAGGTAACCCTCGGCGTCGGTGCGGCGCAGGTCCACCTGGTACACGCGCTTGGTGACGGCCTGCTCGCCCTCGAAGTCGTCGCGCTCGATGAGCAGCAGCACGTCGTTTCGCACGGTGAACGCGTCGCCGATGACGTTCGGCTCCTGGTCGGTCTGGTAGCTCCACGTGCGGCCGGTGTAGGCGCCGGCGCGCGTGTCGAACTCGAGGATCTCGCGGCGGCGCAGGTCGCCGTCGTCCGCGTACGAGCCTTCCACGACGGGGTACAGGTAGCGCCCGTTCACCGACGCCGCGAGGGCCTCGAAGCCGCGGCTCGCGCGCACGCGCGGGGTCTCACCGGGCTGCAGGTACGGGTTCTGCGGCGACTTGGCGTCGTCGAGGGCGAAGGGCTTCTCGAGCAGCGTGCCCTCGGCGTCGAAGTGCAGCAGGAACGGGCCGAACTCCTCGCCGACCCAGAACGTGCCGTCCTTCGCCTTGACGACGGACTCGATGTCGAAGTCGCCGCCGGTGAGGAGGCGCTCGGCCGTGCCGTCGTTCACGATCGGGAAGTCGAGCACGTTGTTGCGGTCGTTGTACGAGATGAACCGCTCGATCTGGATCTCGCCGTCGCCGCCCTCGGCGGTCTGCCACGCCGGACGCACGAGGTAATTGCGCAGCAGGAAGTCGGCGGAGTTGCCCTTGGCGCCGAAGCCGTTGTCGGGCTGGGCCCAGAACGTGCCGTCGCCGTTGTCGATCGCGGCCGAGAAGCCGGGGATGACCTGGCCGTCCCAGGGTCCGGTGCGGCCGTTGGCCGAGCTGGCGAGGGCGCCCGACGCCGGGCCCGGCTCGAGGTGATCGGCCGAGAGGGTGGCGCGCGCGACCAGTGTCGGCACGTGCGTCTGCACGTACGGCGACTGCGAGTTCGCGGATGCGGCGGCGACCGGCTGGGCGGAGGCTGCGGTGGCGGGGAGGAGGGCGACCGCGGTGGCCGTCGCTGCTGCCACGGCCAGAAGGCGCGGCAGGACGCGTCGTGTGGGGATTCGACTCATGCCCCCGACGCAACCGGGGCTGGTCGGCCGCACGCTGACGAGAGAACGACCGGCCTGGGACCGCTCGGTGAACGGGCGGCGAGCGGCTGGTGAGAACGGTCTCACACGATGATGCCCCGGGTCCGTCGGGATCCCGGGGCATCGTCGCGGTCAGATCACCTGTCGTCGGTGAACACGTCCTTCACGTCGTCGCCGACCTTCTTGATCTTGGCGCCGGCCTGGTCCGCCTTGCCTTCGGCCTCCAGGCGCTCGTTGTCGGTCGCGTCTCCGACCGCCTCCTTCGCCTTGCCCTTCATGTCTTCCAGGTTGTGCTTGATGTCGTCATCGAGACCCATGAGGGTTCCTTTCTCTTCGCGGTTGGGATTCGTGGTTCGGATTCAGGCTCAGTACCGCACGGCGTCCAGGCCGACCCGGTCGACGCGGCGGTGGTAGCTCATTCCCGCCATGCCGCCCAGGATCGCGGCGATGAGCGTGATCACTGCGGCGCCGACGGCCGTGAGGATGCCGGTGAGGGTGGCCGTGTCGGCGGTCACCGGGATGCGCGGGAAGATGTCGACGTTCGCGAGGATGTCCCACTGGCTGCCGGCGATCAGCGTGATCACGGCGACGACGATCGCGATGACGATCGCCCACAACCAGACTGCGAAGCCCTGCTTGGCGCCGCTGAACCGTGCCATGCGACCGGCGACGTAGCCTCCGGCGAAGTAGGCGACGAACAGCACCAGGGCGATGGCGATCGCGCCGATGATCGTCGCCGCGCCGATGTTGCCGGTCGCGGCCTCGGCGGCGTTATCCACCGCCTGAGGCGACGTGAGGCCCGTGGCAGCGCCGATCGCGGCGACGACGGCGGTCAGCGCGACGAGCGCACCCAACGCCGTGAGCCAGCCGAAGAAGGCGCTGCCGAACTTGATCCCGCCGAAGCGCTCCCGTTCGCGCTCGGTGACGACGTCGCGCAGCGACGCCTCGCGGTGGTCGGCGACGCTGTCAAGGTCGCGGGCACGGCGTGCTTCCTGCGCGTCCGGCACTCCGTCGCGGTCGGCGTCGATCCCGGGATTCTGGGCGAGCGGACGGGTGCGGTCGACATCCGGGCCAGGGGCGAGGTCCCCGTCGGTCCTCCGCGGATCCGTCGTGCGGTGATCGCGGTTGTCGGTGCTCATGCCCCGAAGCTAGGCGGACGACACCACGTTGCTCAGCCCGTTGCGA
Source organism: Microbacterium sp. (assembly GCA_035274105.1). Classification (GTDB taxonomy): domain Bacteria; phylum Actinomycetota; class Actinomycetes; order Actinomycetales; family Microbacteriaceae; genus Microbacterium. Next base: position 3,612 of record DATEOM010000035.1, on the reverse strand, counting down.
TTCGTTGCGCGGCGGCGTAACCTTCGCCGCCTTTCCGCCCGGGCGGAAAGGACCGGCGAGCGCTTTCCGGGCGGCGCGGCGGGATCTGCGAGCGGGTGGGAGCAGAATGGCGATATGGATGCCGTCGCCCCGATCGTGCGCACCGAGATGCCGTCGCCGAGCTACATCATGTCGACGGAGGGGTACCAGCTCGCGACGTACGCGTGGGGCGAGCCGGAGGCCGACACCGTGCTGTGCGTGCACGGCTTCGCGTCCAGCTGCCGCGACAACTGGGTCGAGACCGGCTGGGTGCGCATGCTCACGAACGCGGGTTACCGCGTGATCGGCGTCGACCAGCGCGGGCATGGCGCGAGCGACAAGCCCGACGACCCGCTCGCGTACTCGATGGGCGCGTTCGTCACCGACCTGATCGCGGTGCTCGACACCTACCTCGTCGACCACGTCCGCTACGTCGGCTACTCGCTCGGGGCTCGCGTCGGCTGGCAGCTCGCGGTCGACGCCCCCGAGCATGTCAGCCGTGCGGTGCTGGGCGGCATCCCCGACGGCCGTCCACTCGGGCGGCTGCGGATCGAGCAGGCGCGCGCGTATGCCGAGAAGGGCATACCCATCGAGGATCCGGTCACTCAGAACTATGTGAAGCTCGCCGAGCGCGTGCGCGACAACGATCTGCGGGCCCTCATCGCGCTCGCCGAGGGAATGCGGTTCGGCGACGCCGATCCTGATCCCGAGCGGCCGCCGCAGCAGCGGGTGCTGTTCGCGACCGGATCCGAGGACGCGATCCTCGAACGCTCGCGCACTCTCGCCGCCACCGCGCCGAACGGCACGTTCCTCGAGATCCCGGGGCGGCACCACTTCAACGCCCCCGGATCGCGGGTGTTCCGCGAGGCGGCCCAGGAGTTCCTCGCGACGGACGGGAGCGCCGGATGACTCACACCATCCGCGTCGTCTACTGCACGCAGTGCGCCTGGATGCTCCGCGCGGCATGGGTCGCGCAGGAGCTCCTCACGACCTTCCAGGACGAACTCATGGGGGGCGGCGCGACGCTCGAACCGGGCACCGGCGGCATCTTCGAGGTCTACGCCGACGGCGAGCTCGTGTGGTCGCGCAAGGCCGACGGCGGCTTCCCCGACATCGTCGCCCTCAAGCGCCGCGTGCGCGACCGCATCGCTCCGGGTCGCGCCCTCGGTCACGCCGACCGCGCCGCCGCGACGCCGGCCGCCCCCGACCGCTGACCTCACGCACGACGGCGGGGCGCAGCATCCGTCATTCGACACGGATGCTGCGCCCCGACGTGCGCCGCAAGAACCGGGCTCAGGCGACCGCCGTGGCGACGAGCTCGCTGATCTTCTTCTCGACAGCGGGGGTCCAGGCCAGCACGGCGAAGCCCGTGGACCAGATGTCGCCGTCGTCGAGGTGGGCCGGCTCGTCGAACTGGATGGTCGCGTAGCGGGTCTTGAACTTCGACGACGGCTGCGTGAAGACGACGACCTTGCCGTTCGCGTTCGCGTACGCGGGGAAGCCGTAGAACGTCTTGGGTACGAGATCGGGGGCGACCTCGCCGACCACCTTGTGCAGGCCCTCCGCGATCTCCTTGTCGGTGCCGTCGAGCTTCGCGATCGCCTCGAGGACCTGCTTGGTGCCCGCCTCGCGGCTCTTGCCCGCCTTCGCCTGGTCGCGCAGCTCCTTCGCGCGCTGCTTGACCGCGTCGCGCTCCTCCTGCGACAGGCCGTCCGATGTCGTCTTCGCCATGATGCTCTCCTCACGCTCGTGGGCGCCTTCGCGTCCCGTGATCCTCACGCTACCCACGCGGTTTCGCCGGCGCTTCTCCATTCCTGCTTGATCCCGCGCCCGCCGCCCGTCGCCCGCCGAGAAACCGCGGCCCGTCCTTGAACGCCGTGGCCCGCCCCCATAGCGTGAGGTGTCACCCGAGCCAGAGGAGCCTCCATGACCTCGCCCGCCGCCCCCGAGCAGATGCACGCCATCTCGGCCGACACGCGCCACACCGTGGAGGACGTGCTCGAGTACGCGCGGCGCCGGGCGCTCTACGTGGACGTGCCGCTCGACAAGCCGATGACTCCGCGCGACCTGGAGCGCCTCGCGTCCGGTTCGATCTCACCCGAGGGCATCGGCTCCCGTCGCGCGATCGCGCTGTTCGAGAACGTCCTCGCCCCCGCGTGCGTGTCGACCGACCACCCCGGGTACCTGTCGTTCATCCCCTCCGCCCCGAGCAAAGCGGCGCTGGCGTTCGACGTGGTGGTGTCGGCATCCGCCATCTACGGCGGCTCGTGGATGGAGGGCGCGGGCGCGGTGTACGCCGAGAACGAGGTGCTGCACTGGCTCGCGAGCGAGTTCGGCCTGCCTGCCGGCGCGGGAGGCGTGTTCGTGCAGGGCGGCACGATCGGCAACCTCTCGGCGCTCGTGACGGCACGGGATGCTGCGCGCCGCCGCGCGGCGGACGAGGGGCGCCAGACCCCGCCTCGGTGGGTGGTCGTGTGCAGCGCCGAGGCGCACTCGTCGATCGCGGCGGCCGCGGCGGTCATGGACGTCGACGTCGCGACCGCCGAGGTCGACGCGGAGGGGCGCCTGCACGGTGCCGCCGTCGCGCGCGTGCTGGACGAGCACGGCGACGCGGTGTTCGCGGTGGTCGCCACCGGCGGCACGACCAACTTCGGCATCGTCGACGACATCGCGAGCGTCGGAGCCGTGGCACGCGAACGCGGGATCTGGTTCCACGTGGACGGCGCGTACGGACTCGCGGCGATGCTCGTCGAGCGGATGCGGCCCGCGTTCGCGGGCGTAGAGCTCGCGGACTCCGTCATCGTCGACCCGCACAAGTGGCTGTTCGCGCCCTTCGACGCGTGCGCCCTCCTCTATCGCGAGCCCTCGCTCGCGCTCGCGGCGCACACGCAGAAGGCCGAGTACCTCGACACCATCACGGGCAAGCCCGACTGGAACCCGTCCGACCTGGCCATCCAGCTCACCCGCCGGGCGCGCGGTCTGCCGCTGTGGTTCTCGCTCGCGACCCACGGCACCGACCAGTACCGCGCCACGATCGAGTACGGCCTCGACCTCGCCCGGCGCATCGCCGACGAGATCGAATCGCGCGACGGACTGTCGCTCGTGCGCGACCCGCAGCTGTCGGTCGTGGTGTTCCGCCGCGAGGGATGGACCCTCGCCGACTACGAGGCGTGGTCGGACCGCCTCCTCGAGGAGCAGCACGCGTTCGTCGTGCCGAGTTCGCACGCCGGCGAGCCCGTCCTGCGTTTCGCGATCATCTCACCGCTGACCACGTTCGAGCTGCTGACCGCGATCCTCGACACCCTGGAGTGACCGGATGCCGGCGGTCGAGGCATCCGTCCCGCACTCTCTTCCTCCTGATCTCGCAGGCAGGCGTGACGCGGACGGGCGCCGCACGGAGCCGCCGGAGGCTCTCAGGTGGGACGCACGTAGACTGGAGGCATCCGCTTCCCGGTTCTGGGAACCCCGCCACGCAGGAACACCGTGACCTCAGCCGCTTCCCGCACGTTCGCCGTGCGCCACGTGCAGCTCGCGCGCGCCGCGTTCGCGGCGCTCGCAGCGCTCATGATCACGTTCTCGCCCGACCACTCCGCC
>DATEOM010000034.1:0-2303 GCA_035274105.1 Microbacterium sp. | reverse complement strand
ACGTCGTTCCACCCCGAGGTGACGGGGGAGCATCGGTTCCACGCGCTGTTCCTCGACATGGTGCGCGAGCGGGTCCGATGACCGGGTGCGCCCGACCCGTCGGGGTACATTCGGAATCATGACGATCAACGACTGGTGGCGCGAGCACCCCGAGGAGCGCTACTGGATGATCGCCCCGTCCCGCGGCATCGTCGGCGACGCCCTGTCGGCCCCCAAAGCCGCGGACGAACGCCGGTTCGAGTGGTCCCACGAGCTCGTCGGGTTCACCGAGCCCGGCGACACGCTGTTCGTGTGGGACCGCACGCTGCCGGTGCCCGGCATCGCCGCGTGGGGTCGCGTGCTCGGGCCGCTCGGTGAAGAGACGCGCGAGCGCCGCGGCGACGACCTGCCCCACTGGCGCATGCCGATCAGCGACACGCTGCGCCTCGCGTCGCCGATCACCCTGCCGAGCCTGCGTCGGGTGGGTGGCGAGATCGTGACCGTGCGCGACCGCGTGGAGCAGCTGACCGAGGGCCCCGTGTACTTCCCGTTCATCGGCTCGGCCGAGACGCTCGCACCGGCCCCGGCGTACCTCACGAAGGTCCCGCGCGACCTGGTGGCGCTGCTGTCGTCGCGGTTCGGCTTCGAGTTCGCGCTGTAGCGCGGGGATAAACTAGTCCGTCGGGCGAGGCGTTCAGACGCCCGCACCCGACGAGCGCGAATTCAGGAGGACCATGTCCGGGCATTCCAAGTGGGCGACGACCAAGCACAAGAAGGCCGTCATCGACGCGCGCCGTGCGAAGTCGTGGGCCAAGCTCATCAAGAACATCGAAGTGGCCGCCAAGCTCGGCGGACCCGACCTGCAGGGCAACCCGACGCTGTTCGACGCCGTGCTCAAGGCGAAGAAGACGTCGGTCCCCAAGGACAACATCGACCGCGCGATCAAGCGCGGCGCCGGCATCGGCGGCGAGTCGGTCGAGTACGCCTCGATCATGTACGAGGGGTACGGCCCCAACGGCGTCGCGCTCATGATCGAGTGTCTGACCGACAACAAGAACCGCGCCGCGGCCGAGGTGCGCACCGCGCTCACCCGCAACGGCGGCACCCTGGCCGACCCGGGCAGCGTCGCGTACAACTTCACCCGCAAGGGCGTCATCGTCGTCGCAGGCGACGGCACCAGCGAGGACGACGTCATGCTCGCGGTGCTCGAGGCCGGGGCCGAGGAGGTCGAGCCGCACGCGCAGGGCTTCGAGGTGATCACCGAGGCCACCGACCTCGTGACGGTGCGCTCCGCCCTGCAGGACGCCGGCATCGAGTACGAGTCGGCCGACGTCGAGTTCGTCCCCAATCTCAAGGTCGAGGTCGACGCCGACACCGCGCGCAAGGTCTTCCGGCTCATCGACGCCCTCGAAGACAGCGACGACGTCCAGAACGTCTACAGCAACTTCGACCTCACCGCCGAGGTGCAGGCAGAGCTCGAGAACGACGAGGACTGACCCTCGCAGCGGATGACGGATGCTGCGGCCAGGCGCGCCTGGCCGCAGCATCCGTCTCCCTCGCTTAGCGTGGGGGAGTGGCATCCTCCCGCGGTCGACTGCGCGTGCTCGGAATCGATCCGGGCCTGACGCGCTGCGGTGTCGGCGTCGTCGACGTCGCGCCCGACCGCTCTGCCGCCCTGGTCCACGTGGGAGTCGTGCGATCCGATCCCGGCACCCCGATCGAGGAGCGCCTGGCAGTGATCGCCCGGGGCCTGCGCGCGATCCTGGACGCGCATGAACCCGATGTCGTCGCCGTGGAGCGGGTCTTCGCGCAGCACAATCGCTCGACCGTGATGGGCACCGCGCAGGCCAGCGGCATCGCCCTCCTCGTCGCGGGCGAACGCGGGCTCGCGGCGGGCACGCACACCCCCTCCGAGGTGAAGGCCGCGATCACGGGGTACGGCAACGCCGACAAGCGTCAGGTACAGACCATGGTGGCGCGCGTCCTGCGGCTCGACGAACTCCCGAAGCCCGCCGATGCCGCGGACGCCCTCGCGCTCGCCCTCTGCCACGCCTGGCGCGGCGCACCGGCGCAGTCCGCGGCATCCGGTCCCCTCACCCCTGCACAGCGCGCGTGGGCCGACGCGGAGCGCCTCGCCCGGCGATGACCCCGCGCCGTCGTGCCGTGCGTGTCGCTCGAACAAACGTCCGAACCGCCCCGTAGGCTCGACGCATGATCTCCTCAGTCCGCGGCACGGCCGTGCACGTCGATGCGGATGCGGTCGTCGTCGAGGTCGGGGGAGTCGGCCTCCACGTCGCCGTGACGCCGCAGGTCGCCCGCACCAC
>DATEOM010000033.1:0-5415 GCA_035274105.1 Microbacterium sp. | reverse complement strand
TTCGTCGAGCCCTGGATCGCGAACACCAGATGCCCGTCGCGATCACGGAACTCGATTCCACCCTTCGCGTCCTGGGTGCCGTTGTAGACCCAGTCGAAGGTGACGTCCACGACCGACTGACGCACGATCTGCGGTGAGAAGTGCTTGATCGCGGTCTTCTCGTTTCCCAGCCCGTTGTTGAGCTTCAGCACACCATCAGCGATCACCGCATCCTTATCGAAACCGAATGCCGGGGCAGCCGCCGCGGTACCGAACTGCTCGTCCACGAGGCTCGCAGGCGGGGCGGACGGGAACTGCGGGCTGTACACGAACCGGAAGTAGTCGAATCCGAGGATTCCGGCGCTGGTGACCTCATAGGTGAGCTCGTTGATCCCCGCCTTCAACGCGACTCGCTGCGTCGGCGACGTCTCTCCGAACCCGGCCGCACCGCGCATGTTGATCGGTGCGGAATAGCTCACCCCGTTCACACTGAGCTGCGCCGTGGCACGGTCGGTGCCGGAGCGGTACCTGGTGACCACCACGGTGTCGGTCTGCGCGTCGGGCACGTTGACTCGGAACGTGACCTTCGCGCCCACCGGCAGCTGAGTCATCCCGGCCGCGCCGAGCTTGACCCACGCGCCGCCGGATGCGCCGTCGTTCCAGGTCTCCCGGACCATGCCGGAGCTGAGCTGGTAGTCCGTGATGGACTCCGTCTCGATCTTGCGGTCCGTGGTCGGCGGAATCGGGGAAGACGTGACGACGCGCGCGACTGCGAACGCCGGCACGGTGACGACCACATCGGCGCCGGAGACACTGGTCTGCGCGTTGTCGAGCTTCGTCCAGGTGTTGTCGGTCACGCCGTTGCTGTTGGTGATGTCCGCGTCGCTGGCGTCGGCGTCGTAGGTGCCGAGTTCGACGCTGGCGACCTGCCCGGCCAGACCCTCCAGCCGGAACGTGGTCGTCTCGGTCGAGCCCAGCGCGATCTCGGTCGCGGAACGCTCGATAGCGAAACCACGGGAGCGGGTGTTGAACCCAGTCGGGTCGTTGACGACGTTGTAGCTGACCGGGACGGAGCGCACCGTCTTCTGCACCGACTGCCCGGCAGCGGTGCCACCGGTCGGGTTGAAGAACAGCAGCGTCGACCCGCCGACCGCGTCGGAGTTTCGGGTGGCGAGGTCGTAGCCGACCTTGTTGTACAGGGTGTTCACCCCGGTGGCGCGCGCGATCTTCTGCGCGAACGTCATCGCACCCGGCGTTCCGTTGTCCCGCTTCGCATCGGCCGGACGGTCGGTGCGGCCGCACGCGTCGGTCGGGTTGAACGCGTCGTACAGCGCATCACCGTCGAACGAGCACGCGTTGTACCCGTTATGCAGGGCGCCGCCGGCGACCGTGGCGAACTTCTTCTCGGCCAGGATGGTGTTGTTCATCCCGTCCTCCATCACAGCGGGGAGGTTGTCGCCCTTGTCGACGTTGAACCAGTGCCCGCCGTTGCCGATCTTGTACATGTCACCGACGCCGACGCCGTACGTGTCGATGCCGACGAAGTCCAGGTACGTGCCCACACCTGCCTTGGTGCGCATCATCTCGTTGATGTCGACGAGATACGTGGGGGCACCCTGCTGATGGTTCACGCGCGTCCACACCGGCAGCGCGCTCTGCTTGATCCGCTTGCTGAGGTAGTCGTTGTAGTACCAGACCTGGTACTTGCGGAACTCGGTGTCGCTGGTGACCTTGGAGCCGCCGTGCGCGGCATCGCCCTGGGTGCGCCACAGGTCGCGTTGCGCGATCGTCAGCGGCGACCGGGAGAACCGGTCGGTGCCCAGCCCGTCGGTGGTGGAGACCTCCTCGATCGGGGTGCCGTTAAGGGAGCCGTTGTACGGCTCGTTCTGGGTCTGCACGCCGATCAGGGTGCTGCTGATGTTCTCGCCGGCGGCGTTGGTGAGGGTCGCGGTGTGGTCGGCGATCGCCTGCAGCATGTCGCCTTCCTTCTGCATCAACGCCGGGTCGCCGCGGTCGCCGAGGAACACGTACATCTGGTTGGGGTCGCCGACCTTCTTCTGGAACAGTGGGGTTCCGATCGACCCGTTGTAGAGCACGTTCTTCGGGTCCCGATCCACGGTGGTCATCTGGTAGCTGTGGAACACGTAGAACGGCACCCGGAAGTCGGACGCAAGCCCCGTCGAGTCGGATCCGAACCAGATCACCTCGAACTTCAGGCCGTACTTCTCCGCGTACCGCACCAGGGTGTCGTAGTAGCCCCAGTCGATGCTCTCCATGCTCGCGTCGGAGAAGAACAGGCGAGGCCGCAGCGGCTGCTTCAGCCAGTTGTTGTTCGTCGAGCTGTCGTCCAGCGTCGACTGCGCCGGTTCGAACGACACAGTCTCAGCTGCGACCGCGGCCTTGTCCGAGCGGTCGGCGGGCGTGGAGGAGGCGACCAGGAAGCTGACGCTGTCCTCGCCGTCGGCCTTCGCGTCTGCGACGAAGTCGGTCACGTCCAGGTCGTAGAAGTAGGTGCGCTTGACCGGGTCCCAGTTCGGGAGCACGGACGTCGGCGTCACGACGGACCCGTCGGCGCGCTTCAGGTCGGTTCCGTCGTAACTGACGACGCCGAGGCCGGCGGTGTCCCAGGTGAGCTCCTCGACCGGCTGGTCGGACGGCACCCCATACAGCTTGAGGTAGTGGCTGTAGTACATGCCCTTGGTGGAGCCGAACTCGGTCTGCCGGTCGTCGAAGCTATTCACATACAGCCGCACCTTGGACCCGTCGACGTTCTCGACATCGTCGGGGATGTCGAACCTGAGGTAACCGAGATCCTGGGCGGCCTCGTCGCCCGCGACCCACCGGGTCTGGAACGAGCTGACATCAGCCGTCTCGCCGTCGGGCGAGAGCGTCGCAGACTGGGTCTGCGCCGCGGAGGTCACCTTGTCCTTCTGCAGATCCGACCACAGGATCTGCACGTTGACGGTGTTGTAGCCGTCCTCCGCGACCTGCTTGAACACCTGCTCCAGGCTCCGCTTGCTCGGATCCGACGGATCATGCTCCTCGATCGGAACCTCGGGCCGGTAGCCGATCTGCGTCAGCAGCTTGTCCGCCCGCAGCTGCAGCCCGTTGTACCAGTACGGGTGACCATCGACCGTGAGCACTTGGTCCTTGTCGTACCCGCTGCCCTGCGACTTCAGCGCCACGGCAGAGTGCACTGGGGCGGTGGCCGCTTCTTCCGCGGCGGCCGCTTGAGCACTGACCGTGCCCAGCACGATCGCGCCGGCGGCGACGATCCCGCACGCCGCTTTCGCGCGAGTCAACCTTCTTCTCTTCATCGACTTGCTCCTCTGGGGTTATCCACAAGGCCGCGCCGCGAACCGCGCACGCGATCACATCGGTGAACAGATGCAGGCGGACGCCCGATCTCGCCGATCCGTTCGATGTGTCTGATGTCCGCGGGGACGCGACGATGCCGCTTGTGTAGCGCCGCAAGGTCAGAATCCCCCGACCCAGTGGCGTCACCACGCGACGGCACCTGAAGGCGGGCACGGCTGAATCGCACCCATGGGGTGGTGCGCATCGCCATCCGTGCTCCTTCGCACCGCAAGACAACGAGTCGCACAACAGCGCGCGACTCCGACAGTTGGGCCTGACGGCAGACCCAACTCGATCGCCAGAGTGAACGTTCATCCTGGCGTTCTCTTGGCAAGATAGTGATCGATCACCCCACCTGTCAAGGTTCGAATCTCGGAATGCTGCGACGGTGTTGGACCCCGGCCGCCTCCCGTTGCTGCGGCCAAGCAATAGTGGAACGCTCAACGATTCCGTGGAACCGTGTCGTCCTTGACTCGTTGCGCCGAGGAATCGCAGCGACCCGAGCCCCCTCGGCCATCGAGACTCGACCGAGGGCGATCGATCCTCGCGAACGCGGTCAACAAGCGGGCGTGCGAGCCTCTGTCGGACCGCCGACCGCGTGGGTGTTCAACGTGCTGCGACCATCGAGCACCCGCGAGCAAGGATGCCCTCAATCCGCTGAGCCTGAGGCCGTTCAGTGGTTGATCGCAGGAGACGACGGATAGGCTTCGCCGCCGGCGGAGCCGCACCAGGGAGAGACCTCACTGGTTTCCAGCCCCATTGCCAGGCTGGGCGAGGTGGACACCGACCGGGCCTTGTCCATCGCTTCCTGCATCTCAGACGCAGCATCGGAACCGATGATGATTGCCCCACCTACGTTGAGGGTCGCGCGGTCGCGCTCGCCTTGGAGCGTGCGTATAACGACCGAGAACTCGGCCCTCTCGACATCGAACCAGCCAAGTGCTCCGGCATATAGTCCACGAGGAGCCCACTCGACCTCTTCGATAAGCTGCATCGTCCTTCGCTTGGGCGCGCCGGTCATCGATCCTGCGGGTAAGACCGCACGCAAGCAGTCGAGTGGCGAGACGCTCGGTTTGAGTGTGCCCACGATCGGCGACACAAGCTGGTGAACCCCGCGATAAGACTCCACCCCCATCAACTGCCGGACCTGCACCGAGCCAGCGATGCATACCCGGCCGAGATCGTTGCGTATGAGATCAGCGATCATGAGGTTCTCACGGCGGAACTTGTCGTCGGTTCCTAGCCTCCAAACGCCCGAGGGGCATCCGCCTGGGCGTCGCGGAAGCGGCGGCAGAGTACCCCTTATCGGGCGCATCTCGGCCTCACCGTCCGCAGACACTCGCTCGTCAAGTCAGGCGGACCGCTGGTCTGACCAAGCCGGGGCTTGACGGACTTGCCGGTGCACTCAGCCATGCCGCTGGAGTTGGAGAGTGATTGCCTGCGAGGTTGGGAAGCACGACACGTCGGCCACCGAGTCCAGGTTCACGAGCACATTCGTTTCGGATGCCAGGCTGCGGCGTTTTCGCGGGGGATGCGGTATGCGGCGATGCGGAACTCCTCGGCCCGGCGCTCCTCGATGCTGCCGTCCGGGCGCGTCCACTCCGGCACAATGTCGACGTAAGCGTCCTCGGCGAAACCGTGCGACACGATGTCCGTGGCGTTCACAAGCACGATGCGGCGGTCCCCGTGACTGGCCCAATCTGTGACTGCATGACCCACTCCCTAGCCTATGCACGTTGGCAATTGCTCGTGCTCCGCCCCGCCTGGGAGGGAAGCAACCGCCGGAAAACCTGGAGCCTACGTGAAGACGATGGTGTGGTTGCCGTGGCGGATGACGCGGTCTTCGGCGTGCCACTGCACGGCGCGGGAGAGCACCGCGCGCTCGACGTACGCGCCGCGGGCCTGCAGGTCGGCGGCGGTCATCGCGTGGGTGACGCGGGCGACGTCCTGCTCGATGATGGGGCCCTCGTCGAGGTCCTGGGTGACGTAGTGGCTGGTCGCGCCGATGAGCTTCACACCCCGCTCCCAGGCTTTCTTGTAGGGGGCTGCGCCGATGAAGGCGGGCAGGAACGAGTGGTG
>DATEOM010000032.1:0-4095 GCA_035274105.1 Microbacterium sp. | reverse complement strand
CGACGTCAGCCGGTGCAGCCGAGGCGGTTCTGGATCGATGTCATCGCGTCGATCTCGGCGGCCTGACCGTTCTTGATGGCGGTCGCCACCTCGAGGGCGCGCGGGTCGGTGCCGAGCTCGAGGAGGGCTTCGGCCATGGGGATCGCACCCTCGTGGTGGCGGATCATCAGCGTGAGGAACTGGCAGTCCGCGTCCACGCCCGTCGCCGCCTCGAGAGCGGCGATCTCTGCGGCGGACGCCATGCCCATCGCCGCGTGCGCCTCTTCGTCGGTCATCGCCTCGGCGGACGAGCCACCGCCGTGGGCGTGCTCCGAGCCCGCGGCATCCATCCACTGCATCATCGGCCCGCCGGACTGGGGGAGTCCCCACTTCACGAGCCAGTCGTACATCTCACCGCGCTGGCCGGCCTGACCCGTGGCGATGTCGTACGAGAGCACGCGAAGCTCTTCGTCGTCGGTCTTGCGGTAGATCTCCATCGCCATCTCGATCGCCTGCGCGTGGTGCACCTGCATGTCGCGCGAGAACCCGGCCTCCGGCGAGGCCGTGCCCGGGGAGGACACGGCCGCCTGGGAACCGAAGGTCGAGAAGCGTCCGACCGCGAACGCGAGGCCCGCGATGAGGATGAGCGCGACGACGATGACGAACCATCGCCGGGAACTCCCCGCCGAGGGTTCGTCCGTCACGGCGCGGCCTACTTCTTGCCGGGAGCGTCGATCGCGCCGGTGCAGGCGGCGTTCGGCTCAGGTGCGTTGGTGCTCTTCCAGTACGCCTTCACGAACTCCTCGATGCGCTCGTCATCGGCCGAGTCGACCTTGAGCTGGGCATTCCACGCGCTGACCGCGATGGGGGTGTCCATGTCGTTGTAGGGGGAGAGGAGTGTGTAGGTCGAGGGCAGTTCGTCCTCGAGCTTGGCGATGTCGTCGTCCGAGACCTGCGCGGGGTCGTAGGTGATCCACACCGCACCGTGCTCGAGCGCGTGCACGGCGTTCTCGTTGGGAACCGGCTCGGTGTACACGCCGCAGTTCAGCCAGTACGCGTTGTGGTCGCCACCGGCCGGAGGGGTCTGCGGGTAGTCGACCGCGCCTTCGACGTGGTTCGCCGTGTTGGTGAAGGTCTCGACGCCCTCGATGCCGCTGCCGTCGCTGTCGCCGCGGGCGTAGGACGGGGCCGGGGTGGGGGCGAAGACGATCGAGGCGACGATCGCGGCCACGACGAGGACCGCTGCGGTCGAGCCGACGATCCACCACACGAGCTTGCCGCGCTTGCGCTTGGCGAGCTGCTTCTGATACTCGGCGAGCTTCTCCTGGCGCTTCTGCTCACGCTGCTGCTTGACGGTGAGTTCGATCTTCGCCTGCGTGGCCGGGTTGCCGCTCTTGCGCTTCTGGTCGGGGGTCGGGGTCATGCTCGTGATCTCTGCCAATCGATGGAACAGGGGTCTGGGCGCCCGACGAGGACCGCGGGAACGCGGATGGCGGGTTGCCCTCATCTTATGCGAGTGCATGCGTCTGCCCCCTGGGAAGGAGCCGACAGCAGCGCTGCGGCAACGGGCGGAGCGACCACGGGAGAGCGCTTGCGGGCGGGGCGGAGGCATCCGTTATCATGGGAACTCGAATCGATTCGACCCTCGTGGTCGATCGTGCGGGCCACGGTGCCGATCGGCAGCGCCACACGCCCCGCGTCACCTCGACCTGCTCCTCTCTGCGCGCGCCGGACCGGCCCTGCCGGTGTCGACGCCGCTCCTTCTCGCCCGCCGCCCCGTCGAACCCCGCCACGAAACGAAGTCCACAGTTGCTCGACACCGCCTCCATCCCCACTCACAAGCCCGAAGCCCCCGCGGCGCCCCAGCCGCAGCCGACCTCGACGGGCGCGATCCGCACGCTCGGCAGCAACCCGGCCACCGCGCCGATCGTGCTGCACCCGGGCGACTCGATCTCGCACCGCCGCCGCGTCCTCTACATCGTGCTGCTGGGCGCGCTCACGGCGCTCGGCCCGTTCACGATCGACCTGTACCTGCCGGCGTTCCCGGTGCTCGAGGCGGACTTCCAGACCACGGCAGCGATGATCCAGCTGACCCTCACGGGCACGATGATCGGCTTCGCGCTGGGGCAGATCATCGTCGGCCCGCTCAGCGACAAGGTCGGCCGCCGCATCCCGCTCCTCTCGGTGACGGCGCTGCACGTCGTGGCCAGCGTCGGCGCCGCGCTCGCACCGACGCTCGAGCTGCTGTCGGTCGCCCGTGTGCTGCAGGGTGCCGGTGCCGCGGCCGGCGGCGTCGTGGCTGCGGCGATCGTCCGCGACCTCTTCGGCGGACGCCGCCTCGTGGTCATGCTGTCGCGGCTGGCGCTCGTCTCGGGTGTCGCGCCGGTGCTCGCGCCGCTCGTCGGCTCGGCGCTGCTGGCCGTCATGCCGTGGCGCGGCATCTTCGTGGTGCTCGCGGTGTACGGCGCCGTCATGCTGATCGCGTCGATCGTCTTCCTGCCCGAGACGCTTCCGCCGGCGCGGCGCCATGAGAAGGGCGCCACCACGGTGTGGCAGCGCTATCGCAGCGTCTTCAGCGACCGCGTGTTCATCGGCGTGCTCATCATCGGCGGCATGACCTTCTCGGGCCTGTTCTCGTATCTGTCGAGCTCGTCGTTCCTGTTCCAGCTCAGCTATGGGCTCACCCCGCAGGAGTACGGCCTGATGTTCGCTGTCAACTCGCTCGGCGTCGTGGTCGGCGTGCAGACCGCGTCGCGGCTGGCAGCGCGTTTCGGCCCGCAGTGGGTCATGGCCTGGTCGACCGCGGTGCTCGTGGTCGCAGCATCCGCCATCATCGTCACCGACCAGCTCGGCCTGGGCCTGTGGGGCACGATCGTGCCGCTCTTCGTCTTCATGACCGCGTGCGGGTTCACGTTCCCGTGCGTGCAGGTGCTCGCGCTCGACCGCCACGGCAAGGCCGCGGGCACGGCGCAGTCGATCATCGGTGCGACGAACTTCGGCGTCGCGGGCCTCATCTCGCCGCTCGTGGGCTGGATCGCGAAGGACGCCGGCATCACGGCCACGACGATGGCCGCGGTCATGGTCGGGTGCGCCGTCATCGGCGTGCTGTCGCTGTGGTTCGTCGTGCGACCGCGCACGGTGGAGCGCCTCGCGCCCTGACCCCGCATCCGCCGGGCGGCCGCCCGGCGGCAGGCGGAAGAGTGACCGAACGCGACGGATCGCGCGCCGACGGCACGCGACGCGCCGGACCGCAAGGGGGTGGCGCCGACGCGCGGCAGGGGCAGAATGGGCGGATGACGACAGTCGAACGCCGCGTCGCGGTCCCGGTCGTCGCGTACCTCGCGACCGGGTCCGGGCTCGTCGTCCTGTCGTGTCTCCTCGGCTGGTGGATCTTCGCGCGCGGCGAGGAGCCGTTCGCGATCGACACGGCGTGGAACGTGCTCGTCGCCGAGCTGTGGCATCCCGTCCTCACCGGGTTCTCCCACGTCATGGACTTCGTCGGCGGCGGATGGTTCAGCGTGCTCGTGGTGCCGATCGGCGGAGCGATCGCACTCGTGCTGCTGCGACGGCCGTGGGCGGCCGCGTACTTCATCACCGCCGAGGCCGCCTCGGCGGCGGGTGTGCAGGTGCTCAAGCATCTCTTCGGCCGCGTGCGTCCCGAAGACATCATCGTGCTCTCGGACTACGGCTCATACCCGTCGGGGCATGTGGCCAACGCCGCCACGATCGCGGTCGCCGCCGTCGTGATCTTCCCGCGGGTGTGGGTGGCGATCGGGGGCGCCGCGTGGATCGTCCTGATGGCGTTCAGCCGCACCTATCTCCACGCGCATTGGCTCAGCGACACCGTCGGCGGAGCGCTGCTCGGCGCCGGCGCGGCGCTGCTGGTGGCAGCGGTGTTCGCCGTGCCGATGGCGCGGGAGGGAACGGATGCTGCGGCCAGACGCGCGTCGTTAGGCTGAGCGCATGACTGCCTCAGCGCCCGAAGAGTCCGCCCAGGCCGATCCGGCGGTCGTCGCCGCCGAGGCGGAACTCGCCCGACTGCGCGCCGAGGCCGAGGCCGCCGAGGCCCAGCTGAAGGCCGCTCAGGCCAGGGCCGCCCTCGCCGCCGCCGAGGCC
>DATEOM010000031.1:0-2277 GCA_035274105.1 Microbacterium sp. | reverse complement strand
CACGAGGTCGATCGACGTCGCGGGAGCGCCGGCGTCGGCCGATCGCTTGTCGTCGGCGACAGTGGACGGAAGCGCCCGGCGCCGCGCGCGGAGCTCGAGGGGCGGCATCCCGAACACCTCCCGCACCGTGTCGTTGAACTGGCGCACGCTCGAGAAGCCCGCCGAGAAGGCGACGTCGGCAGCGGGGAGGTCGGTGCCGACGAGCAGCATGCGCGCGGTCTGCGCGCGGTGCGCGCGGCTCAGCGCCAGAGGCCCGGCGCCCAGCTCGGCGGTGAGGAGACGCGTCAGGTGGCGCGGCGAATAGCCCAGGCGGCGGGCGAGCCCGGGCACGCCCTCGCGTTCGACGACGCCGTCGGCGATGAGCCGCATGGCACGGCCGGCGGTGTCGCCGCGGAGGTTCCAGTGCGGGGAGCCGGGGGCCGCCTCGGGCAGGCACCGCTTGCACGCGCGGTATCCCGCCTCGTGCGCGGCGGCACTCGTCGGGAAGAAGGTGACATTCGACGGCTTCGGCGTCCGCGCGGGGCAGCTCGGGCGGCAGTAGATGCCGGTGGAGCGCACCGCCGTGACGAACTGCCCGTCGAAGCGGGCGTCGCGCGAGTCGATCGCGCGATACCGCTCCTCGAACGTCATAGCCAGGCTCATTCCCCTAGCCTGACACGCTCCCCCGACATGGGCTCGCGGAAATCGGACATGACTGTGCGGTCATCGCGCTCTCTCCATCTCGGTCATTTCGACCGAGATGCCCGAGATCTCAGACGGCGGCACCTCGCCGCCCCAGCCGTTGTACTGGTCGCCGGCAAGGCCCGCCGCGATGGCGTCGTCCGGACGATCTCCTGCGTACGAGATCCGCACGAGGCCACGATTCACGCCCCGCCGCTCGACCTGAGAGACGACGTGGACGGGTAGGCCGTTCCATCGGCCCGAGACCGTCCGCTGGAACCGTGCGTCGAGTGCCTCGGCGGGAAGCAACACCCAAGGCTCGGCCGGATCGTCACTGAACTCGAGCGCATCAGGAAACCGCTCTGGGTTGAGATCCCCCTCCACCCACACCCGCTTCGCCGTCGCGGACCCCGAGTGGAGTCGGAACAGCTCGCCCCGGTACTCGTAGAACGGCGCGCTCGTCACCAAGGCTCGCATCAGTCGGCGCGTCGCTCGCGCTCTTCCAAGTCGGGCAGCCGCTCGAGCGCCTGCTGACGGGAGATTGCGCGCGGATTCACGATCCCTTCCTCCCAGTACGTCCCACAACGACCGCAGCGGTACACCTGGACCTGGAAATCACGACTCTGTCCCAGCAGACGAGGTTCCTCGGATCGCCAGATCCACTTCTCCCGGCACCAACGACAGCCGGGGGTCTCGGACGGTTCACTCGAAAGCATCAGAGGCCGGATGCCGGTCCCTGCCGACTCAACGCCATTCGAACGTGATCAATGCCTTCAGCGCATCCAGCGCCTCCGGGGACAATTGCGGATACTTCTCACCGACTCGCGTCGCGACCTCCGCGCCCCACACCCAAAGGCCCTGGTCGCCGGGTTCCTCGCGGTCGACAGCTGCCACGATCGCGAGCACTTCTCGACGAAGGTCGCCGTCGGCGATGCGCTCGGGATGACGTCCAGGTAACGCGGCGTCGGTGTCGTAGCCGACGTAGGTGATCACCGCTTTGCTGAGAACCTCGTCGATCATGTCAATGCCTTTCGAACAGGGAACGCATACCGCCGGTGGCGGGATCGATCGCAATGATCTGAGTCACGTTCGGGTTGCTCTTCAGAGCATCGAATTCGTACTGGAGCCAGACCGCATCCGGCCTGATGTTGCGACCGAGCACGACACGCACGATACCCTGCGCAGATTCCGCGTACTTGCGCGAAACCTCACCCCACATCGCCTGCACTTGCGGGTCGTCGGACCACCGCGGCATCTTGATGCCATTCTCGGTGAGGTAAAGCTCCAGCGTGGTCGCCCCCTTGCCGCGCGCAAGTCCGGTCGCGAGGTCGGAGCTGCCGACATAGGGGCTGCCCGCCGGATTCGGCATCTCTGTGCGACCCGACCAGAAGAGCTGCGTGTCGGGCTGGGTGTTGAACGTGATCTCAGACAAGTCGGTCCATCCCTCGACAGGTGTGGGCGTCTTCGCGTCCAGCGCGCCGGTGACGTCGACGTATCCCTGTTCCCCGCCCCACGACAGAGACATGTCGGCTTGCGGCGGCTCAATCGCGAGGGGCCCCGTGTCTTTGACCTCGGCGTCGACGCCGAGCGCCGGCAGATGGTCGCTGCTCGGGTGCG
>DATEOM010000030.1:0-2042 GCA_035274105.1 Microbacterium sp. | reverse complement strand
GCTCCCCGGTGCGGTGGCGTCGTCTGACGCCGCGGGGGCGCCCGGCGGGTTGTACCGCGGGTCTTCGCCCTCGGCGTCGAGCTGCGCGAGCTCCTCCTCGAGGCGGCGGATGCGCTCGTCCTGGTCGCTGATCGTGCCGATGCGGCCGAGGAACTCGGGGTCGTCGTCGGGGGCGCGGCGGGACGCGACGGACGACGCGCGTCCGCGGCCGACGATCAGCCAGAGAACACCGCCCAGCACGGGCAGCAGCACAACGATGAGGATCCAGATCGGCTTGCTCACCCCGCGGTGACGGGTCGGGGGCTGGACCGCGCAATCGACGATGGTGAAGACCCAGAACGCGGTCGCCACCAGGGCCAGAATCAGCAGCACCCGAGGCATCTTCCCATCCTAGGCGGGCGGGGCGCGAAGTGGGCGGTCGCGGGTGCTCCGTGACGCAACCGTCGCCGAACCCGGCCCGGCGACGGAACGTAGGATGGACGGGTGAAAGCGCGCTCTGCCATCGTCTACTCGGTGCTGCGGCTGCTGGCGTTCCTCGTGCCGTTCGGCATTCTGATGCTGTTCCCGATCATGCGCGAGTACTACTGGCTCGCCGCCATCTTCGCCGCCCTCATCGGGCTCAGCCTCTCGGTGCTGTTCCTCCGCAAGCCTCTCGATGACGTCACGTCGGGCCTCGCCGAGCGCCGCGCCCAGGCCCGCGCCGCCGCGAGCGACGAAGAGGCGGAGGATGCCGCGGCCGACGCCGCCGCCCCCGCGACGCCCGACGGCGAAGCGCCCGAACCCCGCGCCTAACGATTTCGCAGACCCGAGGCGTTTCGACTGCGGGCGCCAGAGCGCCCTCCGCTCAACGAGCGGTGCTTTGACACACCCGGTCGTTGAGCGAGCGAGGAACGCGGTCGTTGAGCGAGCGTGCGAGTCGAAACGCAGAGACGAGACGCCCTGAGCGCGGCG
The DNA here is from genome assembly GCA_035274105.1 of Microbacterium sp. Classification (GTDB taxonomy): domain Bacteria; phylum Actinomycetota; class Actinomycetes; order Actinomycetales; family Microbacteriaceae; genus Microbacterium. Next base: position 1,091 of record DATEOM010000030.1, on the reverse strand, counting down.
GAGTACTCAGGGGCGCAGCATCCGTCAGCCGATGAAGGCCCACATCAGGAACGCGCCGTAGGCGACCGACGTCAGCGACGTGAGGCCGAGGGCGACGACGAGCTCGCGCGGGTCGCGGTACGTCCACACGATGAGGATCGCGGGCGCCCCGGCCAGCAGGGCGAGGAGCGTGAGCCAGGCGATCGGGTAGCCGATCCACGCGAGGAACGCGGCGATGGCGAACGCGACCAGCAGGAACACCGTGAACAGCCAGCGCGTCGCGGTGCGGCCGATGAGCACCGTGAGGGTGCGCTTGCCGGCCTTGCGGTCCTGATCGATGTCGCGCAGGTTGTTCGCGAGCAGCACGGCGCACGCGATGAGGCCGACGCCGACGGCGCCGAACCAGGCCTCCTGCGGCAGGGCGAGCGCCTGCACCCACGTCGTGCCGAGCGTCGCGACGAGACCGAAGAAGACGAAGACGAAGAGCTCGCCCAGGCCGTAGTAGCCGTACGGGCGCTTGCCGCCCGTGTAGAACCAGGCGGCGATGATGCAGACGGCACCCACGGCGATCAGCCACCACTGCTGCGTGCGGACGGTGATCGCGAGGCCGGCGAGCGCGGCGATCGCGAAGAACGCGAGAGCGACGATCAGCACGGCGCGGGGCTTCACCTTGCGGCTCGCGGTGAGGCGAGCAGGGCCCACGCGATGGTCGTCGGTGCCCCGGATGCCGTCGCTGTAGTCGTTGGCGTAGTTGACGCCGATCTGCAACGACACCGAGACGATGAGGCAGAAGAGCGCGATCACCCAGTGGAAGACGTCCACGACGAGGATCGCGGCGCCCGTGCCGACGAGGATCGGCGTGATCGCGAGCGGCAGGGTGCGCAGGCGCGCTGCGCCGATCCAGTCGCGCGCCGTGGGCTTCTCGACGTGCGCGGGATCGCGCGAGACGTGCGCCTTCTGCGGGTTCCCGCGTGACTGCTGATTCTTGCGTCCGGCGGTGGTGCGCTTCTTGCTCGGGGTTCCTGCCACGAATGCACATCATAGGCGCCGGGCCGATGCGCCGCGCTCAACCGTCAACCCACCAATCGTTGACTAACCTTCGCAACCCTTCG
>DATEOM010000029.1:0-3835 GCA_035274105.1 Microbacterium sp. | reverse complement strand
TCAAGCATGTGCCGGTCGCGGGCGGCATGGGCGGAGGATCGGCGGATGCTGCGGCCGCCCTGGTCGCCTGCGATGCGCTGTGGGGGGCCGAGCTCGGCACGGCCGAGCTGCAGAAGCTCGCCGCGCGCCTCGGCGCCGACGTGCCCTTCGCGCTGATGGGCGGGACGGCGGTCGGCACCGGCCGCGGCGACCAGCTGAGCCCGGCCCTCGCGAAGGGCCGCTTCGATTGGGTCGTGGTGCCGTCGGACGCGGGCCTGTCGACCCCAGAGGTCTACACGCACCTCGACGAGCTGCGCGCGCGTCCCGACATCGTCTCGGGCGCGCGCGTGCCCGCGGTCGCGCCCGGGGTGCTGCACGCACTGCGGGCGGCCGACCCGATCGCGCTCGCCGAGCACACGCGCAACGATCTGCAGGTCGCGGCGCTCTCGCTGCGTCCCGAGCTGCGCGAGGTGCTCGAGCTCGGCGAGGAGTCCGGCGCCCTGGCGGGGATGGTGTCGGGGTCGGGCCCTACGCTGGCGTTCCTGACCGTCGACCCCGAGTCGGCGCTCGAACTGCAGATCACGCTGTCGGCCGCCGGCTACGAGGCGCTCCACGTCCACGGTCCCGTCGCCGGCGCGCGCGTGGTCACCTGAGCGGCCCCGCGGCGGCCGAACACCAGCCTGCGCCCGCAGGGACGCGGAGAGGAAGAACCATGAGCACGCTCCAGACGACCTACGGCCGCGCCGGCGAGACCGAGCGCGCCGCTTTCCGCGCCGGACCTGTCGACGTCGAATCCGCCGAGCGCCTGGCCGCGAACGGACTGGACTACCGGCGCCTCGCGGTCGACAGCGACGAGTTCGTCGGCTGGCTGCAGTCCGTCGCGCGCGGCTTCCAGGACGGCGAGCGCACCGCCGAGCAGATCGCGGCGTCGCGCGAGCGCAGCGGGTACCGCCGGCTCACCGGCGTCTTCGACCCGGAATCGCCGATGGACGCACCGGTGGCGACCATCGCGTCGTGGCTGGGAGAGCTCACCGTGCCCGGTGAGGCGATGATCCCGTCGTGCGCGATCTCGGCGGTCACCGTCGCGCCGACGCATCGCCGCAAGGGCGTCGCGCGCGCGATGCTCGAGGGCGAGCTGCGGGCTGCGAACGCCGCGGGCATCCCGGTGGCGATGCTCACCGTGAGCGAGTCGCCGCTCTACGGGCGCTACGGGTTCGCTCCGGCCGCCGCCGGCGCGTCCTGGCGGATCGAGACGAAGCGCGCCGGCTGGATCGGGCCGCAGCCGGGTGGGCGCATCGACTTCATCAGCCGCGAGCGTGCACGCGAGGTGATGCCGGCCGTGCACGAGCGGATCCGCCACCGCCGGGCCGGCGAGATCGACGTGCCCCACAGCCACTGGGACGGGTTCGCCGGAACGAACCCCGCGGCTGAGAAGACCGCTGAGAAGCGAGCGGTGCAGTACACAGACGGCGACGGCGAGGTCCGCGGCGCCGCGGTGTACGCGGTGCGCGAGAACCACGACGACTTCACGAAGGCGACCGTCTCGGTCCACTACCTGCTCGCCGAGACGGACGACGCGTACGCGGCGCTGTGGCGGTTCCTCCTCGAGCTCGATCTCGTCGCCGAGGTGCACGCCGGCGAGCTGTCGGTCGACGAGCCGCTGCTGTGGATGATCGCCGACCAGCGTGCCGCCACGATCAGCGTGCGCGACCACCAGTACGTGCGGATCCTCGACGTCGTGGCCGCGCTCGAGACACGCCGCTACGGCGGCCCCGGAACGTTCGTGCTCGACGTCTCCGACCCGCTCGGCATCGCCGCGGGGCGCTACCTGCTCGAAGCGGATGAGCGCGGTGCGGGCCGCGTGCGACGGCTCGGTGACGGCGAGTCGATCGACGCGGCGACCGTGACGCTGGGCGTGGCCGAGCTGTCGGCGACGTACCTCGGCGGCGTCTCGCTCGCCACGCTGGCCGCCGCAGGACGCGTGACCGTGGCCGGCGCCGGGGACGCGGCATCCGATACTCTCTCGATCGCGACGCGCGTGCTGGGCTGGCACACGGCGCCGCGCCTGAGCATCTGGTACTGAGTCGGGGCGCGTCGGCGCGGCCGCGCGGCCTCGCCTAGCCTTGAGGGGACATGGCACATCTTCTGGGGGCCGAGGCCCTGCACCTGGAGTTCCCGACCAAGGTCGTCTTCGACCGGGTGTCGCTCGGCATCGACGAGGGCGACCGCATCGGCGTCGTCGGTCGCAACGGCGACGGCAAGTCGAGCCTGCTGGCGATGCTCGCCGGACGCCTCGAGCCCGACGGCGGTCGCGTGACCGTCCGTGGGGGAGTGCGCGTCGGCGTGCTCGACCAGGCCGACACGCTCGACGACGCGCTCACGATCCGCGAGGCCGTGGTCGGCGACCGCCCCGACCACGAATGGGCGGGCGACGCGCGCACGCGCGACGTGATCGCGGGACTTCTCGGCGACCTCGCGTGGGACGGCCCCGTCGCGGGCCTGTCGGGTGGTCAGCGCCGGCGGGTGTCGCTCGCGGCGCTCCTCGTCGGCGACCACGATGTGCTGTTCCTCGACGAGCCCACCAACCATCTCGACGTCGAGGCCATCGCGTGGCTGGCCGAGCACGTCAAGCGCCGCTGGCCGGCGAACCAGGGCGGTCTCCTCGTCGTGACCCACGACCGCTGGTTCCTCGACGAGGTGTGCAACACCACGTGGGAGGTGCACGACCGCATCGTCGAACCTTTCGAGGGCGGCTACGCGGCCTACATCCTGCAGCGCGTCGAGCGCGACCGGCAGGCCGCCGTCATCGAGCAGCGCCGGCAGAACCTCGCCCGAAAGGAGCTCGCGTGGCTGCGCCGAGGCGCACCGGCCCGCACCTCCAAGCCGAAGTTCCGCATCGACGCCGCCAACGTGCTGATCGCGGACGTGCCCGAGATCAGGAACGCGACCGAGCTGCGCTCGCTCGCCGTCTCGCGTCTGGGTAAGGACGTCGTCGATCTCCTCGACGCCGCCGTCTCGTATGACGGGCGCGAGGTGCTGCACCCGGTCGAGTGGCGCATCGCGCCCGGTGAGCGCACCGGCATCCTCGGCGTCAACGGCGCGGGAAAGTCCACCCTGCTCGGCCTCGTGGCGGGTGACGTCGAACCCACCGCCGGCCGCGTGAAGCGCGGCAAGACGGTGAAGGTCGCGACGCTCACGCAGCGCCTCGATGAGCTCGAGGAGCATCTCGACGACCCGGTGCGGGTCGTCATCTCGCGCCTGCGCACCACCTACACGTTCGGCAGCGGCTCGAAGGCGCAGGAGCTCACGCCCGGCCAGCTGCTCGAGAGCATGGGCTTCCAGAGCGCACAGTTGTCGACGCCGGTCAAGGACCTGTCCGGTGGTCAGAAGCGCCGCCTGCAGCTGCTGCTCATCCTCCTCGAGCAGCCCAACGTGCTGATCCTCGACGAGCCGACGAACGACCTCGACACCGACATGCTCGCCGCCATCGAGGACCTGCTCGACTCCTGGCCCGGCACCCTCCTCGTCGTGTCGCACGACCGCTACTTCATCGAGCGCGTCACCGACCAGCAGTATGCGATCCTCGGCGGACACCTCCGGCACCTCCCGGGCGGCGTCGACGAGTACCTGCGCCTGCGGGAGCGCGAGCGCTCAGCGGGGCCTGCGACATCGAAGGCGACGGATGCTGCGGCCGCAGCATCCGTTCCGTCCTCGGCTCCGTCGCTGTCGGGGCAGGAGCTGCGCGCCGCGCAGAAGGAGGTCGCGTCGCTGGAACGTCGCCTCGAGAAGCTCGAGACGCAGATCGGGTCCGCGCGCACGGCGCTCGCCGACCACGACCAGTCGGACTACGTCGGCC
>DATEOM010000028.1:0-3293 GCA_035274105.1 Microbacterium sp. | reverse complement strand
CACAGGCGGCCGGTGAGCTCGAGCGCCTCGGCCTCAGCCTCCAGCCCGTGCGCGCGCAGCGCGCCGGCCAACCGATCCGCCTCGTCGACGTCGACGCGTCGCGACCGACCGGTCGGCGCGGGAGCTGCCCGACCCTCGGCTGGCACGTCCTGAATCGAGGCGAGCAGGGTCGCCCGCAGCCGCACGCCGTCTGCACGCAGCGCCCACCACTCCGAGCGCACGCGTCGGAACCGCCGGGCGGCGCTGCTCGCGACCTGCTCGGCACGCTCGGGCACGTGGGTGAGCAGTGCGCGCGCGAGGTGGAACTCAGCCTCGGCGCGGGCCTGAGGCATCCGATTCGCGCCGAAGGTCTGCGCCACCCGCCCCAGGCTGGCCTCCGCCTCGGCGACCAGACCGGCATCGCGGAGCACCTCAGCCCGATCCAGATCGCAGATCGCGGCGTTCACCGCGGACGCCGCGGCGAGCGCGTCCCGTGCCGCCGTCATCGTCGACAGCGCGGCGATCAGGTCGCCCTCCAGGAGCGCCACGTACCCCGCGTTGTGCACCGCCATGGCGCGCTCGACGTCGTTGCCCGTCGAGGCGTAGTCCGGCGCCGCACGTTCGAGATCCGCCCGCGCCGCACGGAACCTGCCCGCCTGGCTATGGGCAAGACTCCGATTGAGCAGCATGGGAGCCCGGTGCTCAGCCTCGTCGCCGATGCCGTCGATCGCCCTGTCGAGCCAGCTCACGGCCTCATCGAGTGCGCCTCGCTCCAGTGCGAGCAATCCGAGCTGCCCATGAAGCATGGCGGAGGTCTGCGCCGACAGCCCGGGGTACGCGAGCGCCTCCTCGCACAGGCGGGCGGCCGCCTGTGGGTCGCCCTGGCGGATCACCACGGCCGCCATCGATCCGGCGATCCGCGCCTGAAGATCGCGGTCGTCCGTGCGGGCGGCGGCGCGCGCGAGTTCGCGACGCGCCGCCGCGTTGCGCCCCGCGTTCAGATGAGCCCGACCACGGCGGTACAGCTCGGCGGCGGTCAGCGTCATCCTCACAGCATGGCGCGAACCTCGGCGGGTGTCGATCGAGGCGGCATGCGTCGCGCTCAGGCGGGGCCGGCGGGCTTCTTGATGACCGAGTCATCCTTCTTGTCCGCCGCGTCGGTGACAGCCTTCACCGCTGTCGCCGCGGCGGCCACCGTCGGGTTCTTTCCCGCCGCAGCAGCGGCGCCGCCGGGCCGGGGCCCCACCAGTTCCGCCGCGATGCGGCCTGCGACGACCGGCGCGGCGAACGATGTGCCGCTCCACACCGCGAAACCCGAGCCGAAGTCGTCGATGTCGAGCGTCTGACGCCGCCGTCCATACTCGTCGCTGACGAGATCGGGTTGGACGCCTCCCTGGAAGTTCGTCGGCACGGTCGACAGCACCGACACTCCGCGTACGTAGGTCTTCACCCATGCGCCGACGTTCGAGAACAGCGCCACCGACGTGAGCGACGGGTTGAGCGCACCGACTGTCACGAGGGGCGCGATATCGCCTTCGTCCGCGATACCGCAGTCCGCACCATCCCAGTGGTGCAGCGACGCCGGTGCGGCCGGCCGGTCGGTCGCGTCGTTGCCCGCCGAGCACACGACCACGGTTCCGGCTGCCCGCAGTCGGCGGAGAAGGTCGTACAGTTCGCTGTCGATCGATTCCTGCTCGGGGGACTCGTGGTAGTAGCTGCATGACAGGTTCACGACATCGATGCGGTGACCCGCTTTCGGGTCCTCGACGATCGCGACGAGACGGCCGAGCGCCCCGAGCAGATCGCTCTCGCGGATCACGCCCTCGCCATCGGCGACGCGCACCGGGAGGATCCGCGCCTCCGGGCACGCCTGCAGAACGATCCCGGCGATGAACGTGCCATGCCCGGCCGCGCTGTCGACGACACCGTCGAGGGGCGATCCCAGCGAGGGATGCGTGTCGGGATCCGACACGGGATCGACGACGCCGATCTCACCGTCGTAGAGCCCCGCCACGTCCGTGATCACGGCATTCTTGAGCCACGGATGCTCGCCGCACCCGGTGTCGAGGATCGCGACGACCGGGCGTTCCCCGAGCGGAAGCGAGGGCGGCGTGAGATCCGGGCCCACGAAGGCGACTGGCTGGCGCCCTCCGAACCCCGGGTAGGCGTAGCCCTCCAGACCCGCGGGGTTCCCCTTGAACGGATTCCCCTTGAAGGGGTTGCCTTTGAACGGATTGCCCTTGAACGGGTTGCCCTTGAACGGGTTCGATCCGAGGTCGTCAGTGGTCAGCAGGTGGTTCAGTCCCATTCCTCTGATCCCGGACTTCCGCGCTTCCACGAGCAGGCGCCATGCGTCCGGCGGGACCTGCGGCGCGTCGGGTCGAGCATCGGGCGCCACCCGGATGCGCACCCGCTGCGTCTGAGCGACGCCGGCACGACGCCTGCTCGCGGCCGGCGCGGCCGAACGGCTGGCGGTCCCGTCGGAGGGCTGGGGACCGCGCTCCGGGTCCTCCAGAGGCTCGTCGGCGACCGTCCATCCGAGCTTGGTCGCGACCGACTGCAGCTGGCCGAGCGCCTCGTTCCGAGGGTCGGCCTGCGAGGCGTCGACATCGCGCGCGGCTTCGCGGGCTTCCTCGTCGGATCGCTCGACCCTCGCCCATGGCGACAGCAGCAGCACGTCGGGCTCGTAGACGGTCGGGGAGGCCTCGCCCGCGGGCACGAGTCCCGGGTCGAGGAGGGCACCGTGAATGGTGCGGGCCTCGCGCTCCCGCCACGTCAGGCGCGGGCGGATCGAATTCGGTGAGTCAGGCATGATTCCCCTTCGTGAATGACTCGGCACTGCACACGACGAGTCGGATGCCTCGGACGAGGCATCCGACTCCCTCTTTTCAGACTGTTGATCAGACTTCGAACTGCGGGGTCTGGAAGTCGCGGAGCGCCCCGTCGGCGTCGCGCACCACCAGGCGGAGCCGCGCCACCCCTGGCGTGACCTCGTCGAAGGCGAAGCGTCCGTGCTCGCCCGGCTCGGCCGACCACTCGCGGTCGCCCTGCACCAGGCGGATCGCGAGGGCCCCAGCATCCACCCATCCGTCCACGCGCCGGCCGCCGCCCTCGGTGGCCGTCACGTGCAACAGGACGCTCGTCGTGCCGTCGCTGAACTGCATGGTCGCGGTGTCGGTCTCGCCGCGCACCGCGGCGAACGTCCCCTCGACGAGCGTGAGAATCGCGTACTCCCGCGACAGGTCCTCGACGGCGACCGCGGCGACCATCTGATCGACGAGGCCGACGGGCACGGGGTCGACGTCCTCCCACAT
>DATEOM010000027.1:0-4552 GCA_035274105.1 Microbacterium sp. | reverse complement strand
GCCGCGCGTGCTCGCCGTGCCCGCCGTGATCGGGCTTGCGCTGCTGGTGCTGCCGCTGGGCGCTCTCGTGCTGCGGGTGGAGTGGGCGACGCTGTGGAGCGACGTCACCTCGTCCGAGGCCCTGTCGGCGCTGGGGCTCTCGCTCGCGACCGGCGCGGCGGCCACGGCCGTCTGCGTCGTGCTCGGGGTGCCGCTGGCGCTCCTCATCGCGCGCAGCACCGTGCGGACCGCCGCTGTGCTGCGCGCCCTCGTGACCGTGCCGCTCGTGCTGCCGCCGATGGTCGGCGGCGTCGCGATGCTGTTCCTCTTCGGCCGCACCAGCTGGCTGGGCGGGATTCTCGCGGAGTGGGGCGTCCGCATCCCGTTCACGACGACCGCGGTCGTGATGGCGCAGACGTTCGTCGCGCTGCCGTTCCTCGTGCTCGCCCTCGAGGGGGCGCTGCGGGCGACCGGCGTCGTATACGAGCAGGCGGCCGCGGGGCTCGGCGCCGGACGCTGGACGATCCTCGCCCGCGTGACGCTGCCGCTTGCCGCCCCGGGGCTCGTCGCCGGCATCGTGCTGTGCTTCGCCCGCGCGATCGGCGAGTTCGGCGCGACCGCCCTGTTCGCGGGCAACGCGCCGGGCGTCACGCAGACCATGCCGCTCGCGATCTACACCGCCTTCAACGGCGCCGGGGTCTCGCAGGGGACGGCCGTGGCGCTGTCACTGCTGCTGCTCGTCACCGCCGTCGGGGTGCTGCTGCTCGTGCGCGCGTGGCGGGCGGAGGCCCCGCGATGAGCGCGGTGCCGGTGAAGCGGACGGATGCCGAGCCCGGGGCCGCAGCCGGGCTCGACGCGCGCGTGGTGGTGCGTCGCGGCGGGTTCGCTCTCGACGCGGCGCTCCAGGTGCCGGGGGGAACGGTCGTCGCCCTGATGGGACCGAGCGGCGCCGGCAAGTCGACGCTGCTCGGGGTGCTCGCGGGGCTGACGGGCTTCGACGACGGGCACGTGCATCTCGGGGATCGCGTGATCGACGCGTCTCCGGGTCGCCGCACGCCGCCTGCGTCGCGCGGAGTGGTGCTGCTCGGACAGGACCCGCGCCTGTTCCCGCACCTCAGCGCGCTCGACAACGTCGCGTTCGGCCTGCGCGTGCACGGCGCGACGAAGGCGGCCGCCGCGGACGGAGCCGCGGCCTGGCTCCGGCGGGTCGGCCTCGAGGATCTCGGCGGGCGTCGTCCCGCGCAGCTGTCGGGAGGCCAGCAGCAGCGCGTCGCGCTCGCGCGTGCGCTCGCGACGGCGCCCGCCGCGATCCTCCTCGACGAGCCGCTGACGTCGCTCGACACCGAGACCGGGGGCGACGTGCGAGCCCTCCTGCACCAGCAGCTCGCGGCCACCGGCACGACGGCGGTCGTCGCGACCCACGACGCCGTCGACGCGGTCGCTCTGGCGAGCCGCCTGGTGGTGCTCGAGGAAGGCCGCATCACGCAGTCCGGCCCGGTGCGTGACGTGCTCGCTTTCCCGGCGACGCGGTTCGCCGCGGCCGTCGCGGGGCTGAACCGGGTGGAAGGGCGAGTGGATGCTGCGACCTGGCGTGCCGGGAACCTCGTGCTGCCGGCGCCGGCGGGGGCGCAGCATCCGTCTCCCGCGGCCGTCTTCCGGCCGAGCGACGTCCGGGTGATCGACGGGCCGGGGCGCGGGGCGGGAGAGTGGACTGCGCCGATCGTGCGGCTCGAGCAGACGCCCGCGGGCGTGCGGGTGCGCACCGCCGACCCCGATGTCGCGGTGGACGTCGCGGCCGACCGTGCGGCAGGGCTGGCGCCGGGTGATCCGATCACGCTGCGGGTGGACCCGGGCGACGTGCGGTTCGTCGTCGCACCGTGAGTGTGCGACGGGTGAGGCGCGTTTCGACTGCGCGCGCCAGAGCGCGCTCCGCTCAACGACCGGTACTTGGGGAGGAACGAGCGAGTCGAAACGCCTGGAGAGTTCGGGATCGGCCGGGATCCGGCGGGCCGTAGACTCGGCCGGTGATGCGCATCCGCCCCTTCCGGCCCGGCGACGAAGCCGCCCTCGCCGAGATCTGCCTCAAGACCGCGGATGCCGGAGCCGACGCCACCGGCCTGCTCGACGACGACGACCTCTGGGCCCAGATCTTCGTGCTCCCGTACGCGGCGCGTCACCCTGACTTCGCGTTCGTCGTCGAGACCGACGACGAACGCGTCGTGGGCTACGTCGTCGGTGCACCGGACTCCGCCGCGTTCGAGGAGTGGTTCGCCTCCGAGTGGTGGCCCCGGTTCGCCCGGCGCTGGCCGAAGCCGCAGGGCGACCCGCTGCCGGTGAGCGCCTCGCGCCAGGACGGCATCGTCCGCTACGCGTACGCGCGCCACGGCGGCGCGCAGCCGTTCGGCGACGAATACCCCGCGCACCTGCACATCGACCTGCTGCCCGAGACCCAGGGACAGGGTCTCGGCCGCCGCCTCATCGAGACCCTGGAGAACGCCTTGCGCGACGCGGGCGTGCCCGGCCTGCACCTCGTGGCCTCGGCCGAGAACACCGGAGCCATCGCGTTCTACCCGCGCGTGGGGTTCGAGCCGCTGCCGTCCCCTGAGGGCACGCAGGTCTTCGCCACGCGCCTCTGACCTACGCGTTCGGGCACCCGGCGTCAAGCGGTTGGGGTGGCCGGAGGGCTCCCGTAGTCTGCGGGCGTGGACGATGTCTCGGCACCGACCGGCCGCGAGTCGGCACTGACCGCCCGGCCGCGCGAGGACGGCTCCGCGCCGCGAGCCCTCGTCCTCGGGGCGACGGGCTATATCGGCGGGCGTCTCGTGCCCCGACTGCTGAACGCGGGGTATGAAGTCCGCGTGCTGGCGCGCGATCCGGCGAGGGCGGCCGCGTCACCGTGGGGCGAGCGCGTCGAGATCGTCGGCGGAGACGCCACGGACGCCGCATCCGTCAGCGAAGCGACGCGTGATGTCGACGTGCTCTACTACCTCGTCCACTCGATGTCGGGCGGCACGACCTTCGCCGACGCCGACCGTCGCGCGGCCGAGACCGTCGCGAGAGCCGCGGTCGAGGCATCCGTGAGCCGCATCGTCTATCTCGGAGGCCTGCATCCCGACGGGGTGCCCCTGTCGCCCCATCTGCGATCGCGGGTCGAAGTCGGCGAGACGTTCCTCTCCAGTGGCGTGCCGACGATCGTGCTGCAGGCCGGCGTCGTCATCGGGTCGGGCTCGGCGTCGTTCGAGATGGTGCGCCACCTCACCGAGGTGCTGCCGTACATGCCGGCGCCGAAGTGGGTGCGCAACCGCATCCAGCCGATCGCCGTGCGCGACGTGCTGCACTACCTGCTGGGTGCTGCGCGACTGCCCGCCGACGTGAACCGGGCGGTCGACATCGGCGGACCGGACGTGCTGCGGTACGGGCAGATGATGAACGGCTACGCGGTCGAAGCAGGCCTGCGTCAGCGGCCGATCGCGGCGCTGCCGGTGCTCACGCCGCGGCTCGCCTCGCACTGGGTGAACCTCGTGACGCCGATTCCGCGCGCGATCGCGCGCCCGCTCGTCGAATCGCTGCAGAACGAGTGCATCGTCAAAGACCACGCGGTCGACGACCTGATCCCGCCGCCCGACGCAGGTCTCACGCCCTATCGCACGGCGGTGCGGCTGGCGCTCGGCCGCGTCGAGGCCGATGCGATCGAGACGAGCTGGCAGGACGCCGAGGTGCTCGGCGCACCCAGCGACCCGCTGCCGAACGACCCCGACTGGGCCGGACGCGTCGTCTTCACCGACGTGCGCACCGCGCACACCCCCGCCTCGCCCGCGGCGCTGTGGGGCGTGATCATGGGGATCGGCGGCGAGAACGGCTGGTACTCGTCACCGGTGCTGTGGGCCGTGCGCGGCTGGATGGACCGCCTGGTCGGCGGCATCGGACTCGCCCGTGGCCGCCGCAGCCGCGACCGGCTCGCGGTCGGGGACGCGCTCGACTTCTGGCGCGTCGAAGCGCTGGAACCGGGACGGATGCTGCGCCTCCGCGCCGAGATGAAGGTGCCGGGTCTGGCGTGGCTCGAGCTGCAGGCGTCGCCCGACGGCGACCGCGGCGGCTCACGCTATGACCAGCGGGCCGTGTTCTTCCCGCGCGGGCTCGCGGGGCGCCTGTACTGGCTCGCGGTGCTGCCGTTCCACGGGTTCATCTTCGCGGGCATGGCGCGGCGCATCACCGCGACGGCGGAGGCCGTGGTGGAGGATCCGGCGGCGGAGGCCGTGGTGGAGGATCCGGCGGCGGAGGCGGCACCGGCACAACGCTGAGTGCCGGGTCAGGCCAGGCGTCCGTTTTCGATGCGCACGACGCGGTCGACGAGCCCGTGGGGCACCGCGACGTGCGAGATCAGCACCACGGCCTGGTCGTCGCGCACGGCGCCGAGAAGGTCGGCGAGGAGGCGGTCGGATGCCGCGGGGTCGACGCCCGCGGTCGGCTCGTCGAGCACGAGCACCGGGAAGCCCCGCAGCAGCGCCCGCGCGAGCGCGATGCGCTGCGCCTGTCCGCCGGAGACGAGCGCGCCGCGCTCGCCGACGCGGGC
>DATEOM010000026.1:0-4558 GCA_035274105.1 Microbacterium sp. | reverse complement strand
GCCGTCTCTTTCGTCAGAGTGGCTGGCCGCCCTTGTGTGGGGCACGACGGCGGCCGCCCCCCGCGGGACTCCCGCGGATAAGGCGGGGCTCGGAGGTATCTCGGGGGAGGGACCTTCGGCCCCGCCTTTCACGTGCGAGCGAGAGCGCTCATGCGCGGCTCCCGGCGACCCAGACGCGGCGCACGGCGAGGGCATCGTCGAGCAGCACCGCGTCGGCGAGCGCACCGACGTCGAGGGTGCCGAGGTCGTCCCGGTGGATCGCGTGCGCGGGCTGCCGGCTGAGGGCGTGCGACGCCACCTCGAGCGGGACGCCCGCGCCCACGACGTGACGCAGCGCGGCGTCCTGCGTGAGGGTCGACCCGGCGATCGCGCCGCCCTCTTCGAGCCGTGCCACTCCGTCGGTCACGCGCACCGCGAGGCCGCCGAGTTCGTATCGGCCGTCCTGCGAGCCGGCTGCGGCCATCGCGTCGGTGATGAGCGCGATCCGGTCGCCGGCGACCGCGAACAGCGTCGCGACGAGCTCCAGGTCGACGTGCACGCCGTCGGCGATGACCTCGAGCGTCACCCGCTCGTCGCGCAGGGCCGAGACGACAGGACCGGGCGCACGGTGGTGGATGCCGGGCATCGCGTTGAACGCGTGGGTGATGAGCGTCGCGCCCGCGTCGAAGGCGCGCCGCGTCGTGTCGGCGTCGGCGTTCGTGTGACCCACCGCGACCGCGACGCCGGCCTCGACGAAGCGCCGGATCGCGTCGAAGGCGCCCTGGCGCTCCGGCGCGAGCGTGACCTGGCGGATCGTTCCGCGTCCCGCCTCGAGGAGGAGGTCGACGGATGCCGCGTCCGGCGCCCGCAGCAGCGACGGGTTGTGCGCGCCCTTGTGGCCGGGGTCGAGGAACGGGCCCTCGAGGTGCGAGCCGAGCACGGACGGATCGGCGTCGCTGAGGTCCGCGACCATCGCCACGCGCGCCGCGAGGTCGTCGATCGGCGCGGTGATGAGCGAGAGCACGGCGCGCGTCGTGCCGTGGGCGCGGTGCACGGCGCGCGCCGTGGCGATCGCCTCCGGGCCGTCGTCGAAGCTCGCGCCGGCGCCGCCGTGCCCGTGGATGTCGACGAAGCCGGGGACGAGGCATCCGTTCCCGCCGTCGACGACCTCGTCGGCGGCCGGGAGCTCGCCGCCGGTGCCGGCTGCCGCGACGCGGCCGTCGTCGAACAGCGCCCACGCGTCGGTGCGGTCGCCGTCGACCGCGGCGGAGCCCAGCAGGCGTACGGAGTGGACGAGGGTGCTCATGCGGTGCTCCGGATCACTCGGTGCGGGTCACTCGGTGGCCCACGGGATCTCGTCGGACGGGTGGAACCCGATGCCCATGCTGGTCCACAGCGGGCCGAGGGTGCCGACGCGCTCGCGGAACGACGCCCAGGTGCGCAGCTCGCTCGCCCCCGTCGCGGGAGACCAGGCGGCCTCGGCGGCCGCGGCGGCGCGGGGGAAGGCCATGGTGTCGATGTCGGCGGCGGTGCGGATCGTCTCGGTCCACAGCGGCGCCTCGACGCCGAGGATGCCCGCGTCGTCGACGCCGGGGACCACGTCCGAGGGCTCCCACGAGTACGCGCGCTCGACGCTCGTCGGGCCGTTCGCCCACGTGAGGCCGAGCGCCGGGCCGCCCTCGCCGGAACCCGACGGGGGGTACTTCATGTCGAGGTAGATCGCGTCGGCAGGGGAGAGGATCAGCTGCGCGCCATTGTCGACGAACGCCGTCGCCTTCTCGGCGGCTCCCTCCTGCGGCGTGAGGAAGCCCCAGTACTGTCCGACCGTGGTGTCGGCGATGCCGGCCGCGGCGCCCGCCTCGTGCCACGCGACGGGCGTCTTGCCGAGGTCGGCGATGATCTCGCTCGCGCGCTCGACGAAGACCGCGAAGTCCTCGTCCGTCGTCGACAGCGACTCGTCGCCGCCGAAGTGGAGGTACGGGCCGGGCGTCATCGCGGCGAGCTCGCCGAACACGTCGGCCACGAAGTCGTAGGTCGCCTCGTCGTGGATCTTCACCGACGAGAACCCGACGGCGATGCCGTCGTACGGCACACCCGCGCGCGGCTCATCACCGCCGTATTCGCGGATGATCTCGCGCATGTCATCGCTGACGCTCGGGTCTTCTGCGAGCGCGGGATACGCGAGACCGACCGCATGGGTGTGGCCCGGCATGTCGATCTCGGGCACGACGATCATGTGACGGGATGCCGCGCACTCGACGATCTCGCGGTAGTCGGCCTTCGTGTAGAAGCCGCCCGGGTCTCCGCCGACAGACGTGCCCGACGCCTTCTCGGTGAGCGCGGGGCGCGAGTCGAGCTGGAGCCGCCAGCCCTGGTCGTCGGTGAGGTGCAGGTGCAGCGCGTTGAACTTGAGCGACGCCGCGCGGTCGATGTAGCCCTTGACGGTCTCGACGGTGTGGAAGTGGCGGGTGACGTCGAGCATGACGCCGCGGTAGGCGAAGCGCGGGGCGTCCTCGATCGTCACGGACGGGATCTTCCATCCGTCGGCGTCCCGGGCGATGAGCTGGCCCAGCGTCTGCACACCGTAGAAGAGTCCGGCCGCGTCGGCGCCGGTGACGACGACGGATGCTGCGTCCGCCGCGATCCGGTACGACTCGGGTACGCCCGAACCCGCGTCGACGTGCAGCGCGATGTCCGCGCCGTCGCCGGCCGTGAGGGCCAGCCCCGTACGCGCCTCGACGATCGCGGAGAGGGCGGCGGCAGCATCCGTGCTCCCCTCCACCGTCGTGGCGGACGCGAGCCGGAAGGGCGCGCCGGCGCCGGCCTCGATCGAGACGGGGGCGGGGACGACGGCAGGAAGCGACACGGTGTCTCCATTCTGTGCGACCGGGGTGCAGCCGGCCAGCAGCGCAGCCGCGAGCACGGCTGCGGCGACAGCTCGTCCTCGTCGACGATTCATGTAAAGAGTCCTAACAAAAGGGATCCGACTCAGCCTAGCGGTTCGTGTTCCGTTATGCTCGGTCTGTCGCGACTGGCGTTGAGGTGGGCCACCACCGGGGAGCGACCGACTACGGCATTCGACCGCACGCCTGGGCCGATGTGGGACACCCCTATCCAAAAGCCGTGAGTCTGGAGATCGCATGACCGATCAGTTCTTCAACGCCCCGCTCGCCGAGGTCGACCCCGAGATCGCCCAGGTGCTCGATCGCGAGCTCGACCGCCAGCGCGGTTACCTCGAGATGATCGCCTCCGAGAACTTCGTGCCCGTCTCGGTGCTGCAGTCGCAGGGATCGGTGCTGACCAACAAGTACGCCGAGGGCTACCCGGGCCGCCGCTACTACGGCGGCTGCGAAGAGGTCGACGTCGCCGAGGAGCTCGCGATCCACCGCGCCAAGGCGCTGTTCGGCGCCGAGTTCGCCAACGTGCAGCCGCACTCCGGCGCCACCGCGAACGCCGCCGTGCTGCACGCCATCGCGCGCCCTGGCGACACGCTGCTCGGCCTGTCGCTCGACCAGGGCGGCCACCTCACGCACGGCATGAAGATCAACTTCTCGGGCCGGCTCTACAACATCGTCGCGTACGGCGTCGACCCCGAGACCTCGACGATCGACATGGACGAGGTGCGCCGGCTCGCGATCGAGCACCAGCCCAAGGTCATCATCGCCGGCTGGTCGGCGTACCCGCGTCAGCTCGACTTCGCCGCGTTCCGCGCCATCGCCGACGAGGTCGGCGCGACCCTGTGGGTCGACATGGCGCACTTCGCCGGTCTCGTCGCCGCGGGCCTGCACCCGAACCCGGTGCCGCACGCGCACGTCGTGTCGTCGACCGTGCACAAGACGATCGGCGGTCCCCGTTCGGGCTTCATCCTCACCAACGACGCCGACATCGCGAAGAAGATCAACACCGCGGTGTTCCCGGGTCAGCAGGGCGGCCCGCTCATGCACGTCATCGCGGCGAAGGCGACCGCGTTCAAGCTCGCGGCGACCCCCGAGTTCAAGGAGCGCCAGGAGCGCGTGCTGCGCGGCGCCCACCTCATCGCGGAGCGCCTGTCGCAGCCCGACGTCGCCGGCGCGGGGATCGGGGTCCGCTCCGGCGGCACCGACGTGCACCTCGTGCTCGTCGACCTCCGCCACGCCGAGATCGACGGCAAGCAGGCCGAAGACCTGCTTCACGAGATCCACATCACGGTGAACCGCAACGCCGTCCCGAACGACCCGCGCCCGCCGATGGTCACGTCGGGCCTGCGCATCGGCACCCCGGCGCTGGCGACCCGCGGCTTCGGCGACGCCGAGTTCACCGAGGTCGCCGACATCATCGCCCTCGCGCTGCAGCCCGGCGCCGACGTCGAGGAGCTGCGCCTGCGCGTCTCGGCCCTGACCGCGAAGTTCCCGCTGTACCCCGACTTCCGCCACTGAGTGGAAGCGCCGCCGCTCGGCGACGGCGCCGTCTGGTACGACTGTCCAGATGGATGCCGCGGCCCTCGGGCCGCGGCATCCGTCCCGCCTCCGCCTTGCACATGATCCGCGGGCGCGAGGACCCAGGCATGGCTCGCACGACCACACGAGGAGACGAACGATGA
>DATEOM010000025.1:0-5437 GCA_035274105.1 Microbacterium sp. | reverse complement strand
CACCGGTCGCGCTTCGAGATCGACCTCAACCGCTCGCGCGAGAAGGCCGTCTATCGCTCGGCGGAGGAGGCCTGGGGGCTCGAGGTCGTGCGCGACCCGCCTCTCGACCGGGCGCTCGTCGAGGGATCCCTCGAGGTGTACGACGCGTTCTACGCGGAACTGGGCCGGCGGCTCGACGTGGTCGCCGAGCGCGGACCGTTCGTGGTGTTCGACATCCACTCCTACAACCATCGGCGTGACGGCGCGGATGCTGCCGCGGCGCCCTGGGCCGAGAATCCCGAAGTGAACGTCGGCACGGGGTCGCTCGACCGGAGCCGATTCGGCGCCGTGGCGGACACCTTCATCGAGGCGCTCGCTCAGGCCGGCACGTCAGCCGGGCCGCTCGACGTGCGCGAGAACGTCCGCTTCCGGGGGCAGCAGCTCGCCGCATGGACGCACCAGCGCTACCCGGAGCGGGCCATCGTGCTGGCGCTGGAGTTCAAGAAGACCTTCATGGACGAATGGACGGCGGAAGCGGACCAGGCCCGCATCGACGAGCTCGCCCGGGCCGTAGCATCCACCATCCCGTCCCTCGAGGAGGCGCTCATCGAGGTGGCGACACCGTGACGCTCGACCCGGTGCAAGCCCACACCGCAGACGCGCCCGAGACCGGCGTCATCGAGAAGGGCGCGTTCTCGGCCGCCGACCTGGCAGCCGACCACGCGATGGCGTCGCTCGCCGGCACGGTGCGGTTCCTCCTCGAGATGACACCGGTGAACGCGGACGACGTCCGCGCGCGGTTCCTCGCCCGCCCCGAGGTCGACCCGGTCTTCGAGTACCGCACCCTGGACGTCGACCCCGATGTGCTCGATGCCCAGGTGGCCGCCCTGCCGCTCGACGCCGTCACCGACACCACGCTTGCGGCGCTGCTGCGCAACCGGCAGCGCGAGATGACATTGCGCGTGGAGATGCTGCGCGCTCGCAACACGCCGGAGTTCCTTCAGCTGTCGATCGCGCAGTACGGTCCGGTGCTCCCGGCCCTCGTCGACACCGCCGACGATCTGCTCAGCCGGCTCCCGCACGGGAAGCTGGAGCGGGACTCGGTGGGTGCGGAGGATTTCCTCGCCGCCGCGAAGGCGGAGATCGCCCACTACCGGTCGATCGACCCCGACGCGGAGTTCCATGCCGAGATCCGCGACGACGTCTCGGGCGTCCTGGTCGAGGGGAACACGCTCCTCATCTCGCACAACGCGGCGGTGGCCGGCGCCCGGGTCAACGCCCTCCTGCAGCACGAGGTGGGCACGCATCTCGTGACGCAGGTGAACGGCCTCGCACAGCCCATCCGCATGCTCGGCGCCGGGCTCGCCCACTACGACGAGACGCAGGAGGGCCTCGCGGTGCTCGCCGAGATCGCGTGCGGCGGGCTCACCGCGTCGCGGCTGCGTCAGCTCGCGGCGCGGGTCGTCGCCGTCCACGCGCTGGTCGGCGGCGCGAGCTTCGTCGAGACGCACCGTCTGCTCGTCGGTCACGGCTTGCCCGCCGGGAGCGCCTACAGCGTCGCCATGCGGGTGTATCGCGCCGGGGGCTTCACCAAGGACGCCATCTATCTGCGCGGCCTGCTGGCCCTGCTCGAGCACGTGGCGCACGGCGGTGCGCTCGACCTGCTCTTTCTCGGCAAGTTCTCGCTCGAGGACCTGCCCCTCGTGCAGGAACTCGCTGAACGCGACCTGCTCGCGCCCGCACGTCTCATGCCGCGGTACCTGTCGGACGCCGAGTCCGCCGACAGGCTCCACGAAGCGGCCCACGCCGACGACCTGGTCTCGCTCGTCAATGCGTGACAACCACATCCCCGAGGAGCCCAGATGAGAATCGGTTTCGTCGTCAACGACATCGCCACGGAGCAGCCCATCTACTCGACGACCCGCCTCGCGATGAGCGCCGCCGCACGGGGGCACGACGTGTGCGTCATGGGTCTTCGCGACTTCGGCTACGAACCCGACGGCTCGCTCTCGGCGATCACCGCGACCGCGACCGGCGGCAAGCGCTACCGGTCGCTCGACCGCTACCTGCAAGACGTGCAGGCCGCGACGCGTGAGCGGACCGAACTCGATGACTTCGACGTGCTCATGCTTCGCTCCGACCCCGCGGCCGAGGCCGGAGACAGCGCGTGGGCGAGCACGGCCGGGCTGGCGTTCGGGCGCATGGCCGCGGAGGCGGGCGTCCTCGTCGTCAACGATCCGCGCTCCCTGGCGGACGCGATGTCGAAGGCGTACTTCCAGCAGTTCCCCGAGGTGGTGCGCCCACGCACGCTCATCACGCGCGACGAGGAGCGGGTGCGTGAGTTCATCGACGAGCTCGGTGGGCGTGCCGTGCTGAAACCCCTGCAGGGCTCGGGCGGTTCGGGCGTGTTCCTCGTCGACCTGAAGCGGGAGCGCAACATCGCGCAGATCGTCGAGGCGATCGCGCGCGACGGCTACGTGGTGGCCCAGGAGTACCTGCCCGCGGCCAAGGACGGCGACGTGCGGATGTTCGTCATGAACGGCCGCCCTCTCGAGATCGACGGCGTGCACGCCGCGTTCCGACGTCGGCCGAACGAGGCCGAGGTGCGATCCAACATGTCGGCGGGCGGAAAGGCCGAGGCGGTCAAGGTCACCGACGACATGCTGCACCTCGTGGACGCCGTCCGCCCGAAGCTGCTCACCGACGGCATGTTCCTCGTCGGGCTCGATATCGCGGGCGACAAGCTGATGGAGGTCAACGTGTTCTCGCCGGGCGGCCTCGGCTCGTGCGAGGCGTTGTACGGGGTGGATTTCGCCGCGGCGGTCATCGACGATCTCGAGCGCAAGACGGGCATGCGCGAGCACTACGGCAGCGAACTGCCCAACGTCCAGCTCGCGACGGCATAGCGGTCACGGGCAAGGCAAGGCCGCGGCATCCGAATAATGGATGCCGCGGCCCGAGGTGCTGCGGTCAGCCCTGGTTTCCGAGGGCGAAGCGGACGGAGCCGTCGTCGGCGAGCTCCGCGTCGAGAACGCGGTCCTCGAGTGCGATCGCAGCGGTCTCATCGAGGAAGACGCGCGCGCCGCTTTCGATCACGACGGTGTCGTGCGGCCCGGGATCGGGCGTGACGCTCAACTCGAATCCGGACGAGCCTCCCGCCTCTCGGATGCGGACACCCCCGTCTTCGGCGAGCGGGACGCGGGCGACGATCTCTTTGACGGCCTCGGCGGCGGTCTGGGTCAGCGTGAGCATGCTTTTCCTTTCCGTTTGCGGTTCCGGACCGGCCACGATTCCGAGATCCAGCGGCGGATGCAACCCCTACGCGCCGCACAGCGCGCATTCGGAGGGAGTTCCCACGTTCGCCGCCGCCCGAACGGATCACGGTCGGAAGAAGCGGGATTGTGGTGCGCTGGGGGCAAATTCTGTGATTCTTGTCATCGTGTCGGCGTGCAATGCGCCGTGGATCTGCGTCGCGGTCTGACATGGTGGAGGCGTCGCCGCGAGCGCCGAGAAAGGTCTCGCCGACCCGTCGCAGCGCATGCTGCGACACCCGACCCAGAGGAACGCATGACCCGCATTGGCATCGTCGCCGAAGCGCCCGGAGAGAACCGGGTGGCCGCGACTCCGACCACCGTCCCGAAACTCATCGCCCTCGGCTACGACGTCGTCGTCGAAGCCGGGGCAGGTGCCGCCTCCTCGTTCCCTGACGCCGCGTTCGCGCAGGCGGGCGCGACCGTCGTCGACGGCGCGACGGCGTGGGCCGCGCCCGTCGTGCTCAAGGTCAACGCGCCGACGCCGGCCGAGATCGCCCGGCTCGCCGACGGGGCGACGATCGTGGCGACGCTGAGCCCCGCGCTGCGACCCGAGCTTGTCGAGTCGCTCGCGACGCGGGGGATCACCGCGATCGCGCTGGACGCGGTGCCGCGCATCTCGCGGGCGCAGTCGATGGACGTGCTGAGCTCGATGGCCAACATCGCCGGCTACCGCGCCGTCGTGGAGGCGGCGCACGAGTTCGGGCGATTCTTCACCGGGCAGGTCACGGCGGCGGGCAAGGTGCCGCCGGCGAAGGTGCTGGTCGCCGGCGCGGGGGTTGCGGGTCTCGCGGCGATCGGCGCGGCGTCGAGCCTCGGTGCGATCGTGCGGGCGACCGACCCGCGGCCGGAGGTCGCCGACCAGGTGGCGTCGATCGGCGGCGAGTACCTCGAGGTCGTCGTGCCGGAGGAGGCGAAGCAGGTCTCGTCCGACGGGTATGCGAAGGCGACGAGCGAGGCGTACGACCGGCGCGCGGCCGAGATCTACTCGGAGCAGGCGGCCGACGTCGACATCATCATCACGACGG
Organism: Microbacterium sp.; assembly: GCA_035274105.1. Classification (GTDB taxonomy): domain Bacteria; phylum Actinomycetota; class Actinomycetes; order Actinomycetales; family Microbacteriaceae; genus Microbacterium. The sequence continues at coordinate 1,119 of DATEOM010000025.1, read as the reverse complement.
CGCTCATCCCGGGGCGTGCCGCGCCGCGGCTGATCACGGCCGCCGATGTCGCGTCGATGCGCCCGGGCAGCGTCATCGTCGACATGGCCGCGGGTCAGGGCGGCAACGTCGAGGGGTCGGTGGCGGGGGAGAAGGTCGTGACCGGCAACGGCGTGGTGATCCTCGGCTACACCGATCTGCCGGGGCGCCTGCCGCAACAGGCGTCGCAGCTGTTCGCCACGAACCTCGTGAACCTGCTGAAGCTCCTCACGCCCGGCAAGGACGGCGAGCTGACGCTCGACTTCGACGACGTCGTGCAGCGCACCGTGACCGTGGTGCAGGACGGCGCGGTCACCTGGCCGCCGCCGCCGGTGCAGGTCTCCGCCGCTCCCGCGCCGACGAAGACGACGGATGCTGCGCCCCCGGTGCCTGCGAAGAAGCCGATGTCGGCCGCCGCACGCACCGGCCTCATCGTCGCCGGCATCGCGGCGCTGTTCGCGATCTGCGCGTTCGCGCCGCCGCCGCTGCCGCAGCACTTCCTGGTGCTGACGCTCGCGATCGTGGTCGGGTTCTATGTCATCGGCCACGTGGCGCACGCGCTGCACACGCCGCTGATGAGCGTGACCAACGCCATCTCGGGCATCATCGTGGTCGGCGCCATGGTGCAGATCACGGTTCCCGACCTGACCGTGCAGATCCTCGCCGCGGTCGCGGTGCTGCTCGCGTCGATCAACATCTTCGGCGGCTTCGCCGTCACGCGGCGCATGCTCGCGATGTTCCAGAAGGGTGAGACCCGATGATCGCGGTCGCCGGCCAGGTCGCGGGTGCCGCCTACATCGTCGCGGCGCTGTTGTTCATCCTCAGCCTCGCGGGGCTGAGCAAGCACGAGACCAGTCGTCGTGGCGTCGTCTTCGGCATCGTCGGCATGGCCATCGCCCTGGTGGCGACGGTGGTCCTGGTGGCGGCGGGCGCGGTCTCGACAAGCTCGACCACCGGTGGGTCGGGCGCGCTCGGGCTGACGCTGCTCGTCGTCGCCGTGCTGATCGGCGCCGCGATCGGGCTGTGGCGGGCGCGGATCGTGCAGATGACCGGGATGCCCGAGCTCATCGCGCTGCTGCACTCGTTCGTGGGCCTCGCCGC
>DATEOM010000024.1:0-3344 GCA_035274105.1 Microbacterium sp. | reverse complement strand
ACAACGAGTACTACGCACTCGACCTGGTCATGACCGAGGTCGACGGCGTCGAGCAGCCGTCGGGCATCGTCGCCTACGAGCTCGCGACGGGCGATCTGCACGTCTTCCAGGCCAAGGCGATCATCTTCGCGACGGGCGGCTTCGGCAAGATCTACAAGACCACCTCCAACGCCCACACCCTCACGGGCGACGGCGTGGGGATCATCTGGCGCAAGGGCCTGCCGCTCGAGGACATGGAGTTCTTCCAGTTCCACCCGACCGGTCTGGCGGGCCTCGGCATCCTGCTCACCGAGGGCGCCCGCGGTGAGGGCGCGATCCTCCGCAACGTCAGCGGAGAGCGCTTCATGGAGCGCTACGCGCCGACCATCAAGGACCTCGCGCCCCGCGACATCGTCAGCCGCTGCATGGTGCAGGAGGTCGCCGAAGGACGAGGGGCAGGCCCACACCGCGACTACGTGCTGCTGGACTGCACGCACCTGGGCGCCGAGGTGCTCGAGACCAAGCTCCCCGACATCACCGAGTTCGCCCGCACCTACCTGGGCGTCGACCCGGTGGTCGAGCCCGTGCCCGTCATGCCGACCGCGCACTACGCGATGGGCGGCATTCCGACGAACAACGACGCGCAGGTGCTGTCGGACAACACGACGGTCGTCCCCGGCCTGTACGCCGCCGGCGAGTGCGCGTGCGTCTCGGTGCACGGCTCGAACCGCCTCGGCACCAACTCGCTGCTCGACATCAACGTCTTCGGCAAGCGAGCCGGCCGCAACGCCGTGGAGTACGTCCAGACCGCCGACTTCGTGCCGCTCCCCGACGACCCCGCCGCCGAGGTGCGCAGCCTCATCGAGGGTCTCCGCAACAACCAGGGCACCGAGCGCATCGCCGTCCTCCGCAAGACGCTGCAGGACGAGATGGACCGCAAGGCCCAGGTGTTCCGCACCGACGAGTCGCTGAGCGAGGTGCTCCTCACCATCGAGGAGCTGCGCGAGCGATACAAGAACGTGCACGTCGACGACAAGGGCAAGCGGTTCAACACCGACCTGCTCGAGGCCGTCGAGCTCGGCTTCCTCCTCGACATCGCCGAGGTCGTCGTGGTCACTGCGAAGAACCGCCAGGAGAGCCGCGGCGGTCACATGCGCGACGACTTCCCGACGCGCGACGACGAGAACTACATGCAGCACACCATGGCGTACCTGTCGGGCGACCCGCACTCGTCGAACGCCGAGGACCACATCCGCCTGGGCTGGAAGCCGGTCGTCTTCACGAAGAACGAAAAGGGCGAGTTGAACTACCCGCCGATGGAGAGGAAGTACTGATGGCGACCTCGGTCACCGACGTCATCGAGCGCACCGACGCCGACGCTCCCGTCCGCGCGGAGGAGTCCGCGAACGACACCGGCATCCAGTCGTTCCTCGTCACGTTCATCATCCGGCGCTTCGACCCCGAGGTCGATGAAGAGCCGCGCTGGGTCGACTACGACGTCGAGCTCTACTCCACGGACCGCGTGCTCGACGCCCTGCACAAGATCAAGTGGGAGGTCGACGGCTCTCTGACGTTCCGCCGGTCGTGCGCCCACGGCATCTGCGGGTCCGACGCGATGCGCATCAACGGCCGCAACCGGCTCGCGTGCAAGACGCTCATCAAGGACCTCGACATCTCGCAGCCGATCTACGTCGAGGCCATCAAGGGCCTGCCGCTCGAGAAGGACCTCGTCGTCGACATGGAGCCCTTCTTCGCGTCGTACCGCGAGGTGCAGCCGTTCCTCATCGCGAACTCGCAGCCCGAGGCCGGCAAGGAGCGCATCCAGTCGATCGTCGACCGCGAGGTCTTCGACGACACCACGAAGTGCATCCTCTGTGCTGCGTGCACGTCGTCCTGCCCGGTCTTCTGGACCGACGGCCAGTACTTCGGCCCGGCCGCCATCGTCAACGCGCACCGCTTCATCTTCGACTCGCGCGACGACGCGGGCGACGTGCGCCTCGACATCCTCAACGACAAGGAGGGTGTGTGGCGCTGCCGCACGACCTTCAACTGCACCGAGGCGTGCCCGCGTGGCATCGAGGTCACCAAGGCGATCGCCGAGGTCAAGCAGGCGGTCCTCCGCGGGCGTCCGTAACCCCGGTTCTCGTACAGGCAGACGGATGCCGCATCGCTGAGCGATGCGGCATCGTCATGGCTGCAGCATCCATTCGCCGTCGCCGCGTGTGAATGCGCGGCGACGTCCCGCGCGGGTGCGGCGGAGCCCTCGGGAGTCGCTAATCTGACACCGTGACGCACACTTCCCCGCCCGATGCCCGTGCGGCAGCGGACGCCGCGCAGCGCGAGGAGGAATCGCTCCGCGAGCGCTGGGAGGCGACGGAGCACAGTCTGCGTCAGCGTTTCGATGCGCCGATCAGCCGCGCGACGAGACTCACGCAGGCGACGATGGCGTGGTTCCCCGTGCGGGTGTGGCGGCACTTCCTCATCGAGAACGGGTTCCTGCTCTCCGCCGGAGTCAGTTATGTCGCGCTGTTCGCGTGCTTCGCAGCGATCTACCTGGTGTTCGCGATCGTCGGCATCTGGCTGGGTGGCAGCACCGAGGCCGTCGAGGCCCTCATAAATCTCATCAACAGCTACATCCCGGGACTCATCTCGGACTCGGGCGGCCTCACGACCCCGGAGGCGGTGCAGGAGATCGCTTCGCAGAATTCAGGGGTGCTCGGCTGGACGGGCGTGATCGCCCTCGGCACCCTCATCTGGACGGCGATCGATTGGGTGACGTATTCGCGCCGCGCGGTACGCGAGTTGTTCGCCATCCCACCGGACCGTCGCAGCTACTTCCTGCTGAAAGCGCGCGACTTCCTTGCGGCGCTCATCTTCGGCGCCGCGCTCATTTTCGGCGCCGCGCTCAGCACCGTCGGCACGTATGCGGTGGAGTGGATCTTCTCGCTGATCGGCTGGAAGGACACCAGCGCCCTCACCGAGATCAGCGTGAGCGTCGGATCGTTGCTGATCGGATTCGTCGTCACCTCCACCGCGCTGGTCGGCCTGTTCCGCTTCCTGACCGGCACGAAGCTGCCGTGGCGGCGGATCTGGCCGGGCGCGATGCTCGGCGGCCTCGGGATCTCGGTGCTGCAGCTCGGCGCCGGCCTGCTGCTGAGCTACACACCGTCCAACCCGCTGCTGGCGACCTTCGCGATCTTCATCGGGATGCTGCTGTGGTTCCGGCTTCTCGGCATCGTCATGCTCGTCGCGGCCGCGTGGATCGCCGTCGCGGCGAAAGACCGCGATGTCGTGATGCTGCCGCAGACCGAGGCGGAGCGCGTCGCCGCCGAGCACGCGGCGCTGCTCGTGGCTGCGCGGGTGCG
>DATEOM010000023.1:0-4132 GCA_035274105.1 Microbacterium sp. | reverse complement strand
CATCACGACGTAGTCGGTGTCGCGCTTGAAGAGCGCGAGCGCCTTGATCGAGTTGTTGAGGAACGAGATGAGCGGGGTGTTCGCCGACTCGTAGAGGTTGTCGATGCCGAGGTAGTCCTCGACCTTCTCGATGCCGGGCTCCAGCACCCCGATCGTGCGCTTCTTCTCGTCGACCTCGTAGTCGACGCCCGCCTCGAGGGTCTTGGCGATCTTGGCGAACTCGACGAACCAGCGGTTCGCCTCGCCCGACGACGGTCCCGAGATGATGAGCGGTGTGCGGGCCTCGTCGATGAGGATCGAGTCGACCTCGTCGACGATCGCGTAGAAGTGACCGCGCTGCACGAGGTCCTCCTTGCGCCACGCCATGTTGTCGCGCAGGTAGTCGAAGCCGAACTCGTTGTTCGTGCCGTAGGTGATGTCGCAGTTGTACTGCTCGCGGCGCACCTCGGGGGTCTGGCCGGCGACGATCGTGCCGGTCGTCATGCCGAGGGCGCGGTAGATGCGGCCCATGAGCTCGGACTGGTACGACGCGAGGAAGTCGTTGACCGTGACGACGTGCACGCCCTCGCCGGCGATCGCGTTGAGGTAGACGGGGAAGGCGCCGGTGAGCGTCTTGCCCTCACCGGTCTTCATCTCGGCGATGTTGCCGAGGTGCAGCGCCGCGCCGCCCATGAGCTGGACGTCGTACGCGCGCTGGCCGAGCGTGCGCTTCGCGGCTTCGCGGACGGCCGCGAACGCCTCGGGCATGAGGTGGTCGAGGGTCTCGCCGGCCTGGTAGCGGGCCCGCAGCTCGGCGGTCTCCCCGCGGAGCTCCTCGTCGGTGAGGTGCTCGTAGTCCTCTTCCAGCGCGCCGACGGCCTTCACGACCTGCTGGAGCCGCCGGAGGATGCGACCCTCACCGGCGCGAAGCAGTTTCTCGAGGGGGTTGGCCACGGAGTGTCTCCATCTTCTGGCTTTCGGGAGCGGCGCAACGGCGCCAGTGCCGCCCGGGCGCATGGCCCCAGGCATATCTGCTTATGTTATCCACCCGTGACCTTGGTGTGCGCTGGGTGCGCATGTCCCGGCACGGCGCGACACGCGCAGGGGCGCAGCATCCGTTCAGATGCATTCCGGGTATGCATATACTCGGTGACTACATACTCGGTATGCCCCCTACGGAGAGGTGCGACATGGTTGTCTGGCGTCGATGGGTCTTCCCGATCCTGCTGGTGCTCGTGCTGGGAATCGCCGCGGCCGCGCTGGTGAAGATCGCCTTCTTCCCCGACACCGCGCCCGCCGCCGCCGCGCAGCCGTCCGCGCAGATCGCCGATCCGGTCGTCCCCGTCGAGCGGGGCGCCGTCACCAACGCGCTCAGCCTGCCGGGCACGATCGCCCGCGACACCGCGTACCCGGTGCGCTCGGAGATCGACGGCACCGTCACCGCGGTCCACGTCGGCGAGGGCCAGACCGTCACCGCGGGGCAGAAGCTCTTCACCATCAAGCAGACCGACCCGGTGAAGAACATCGACGTCCTGGCCCCCGAGGCGGGCGACGTGACCGAGATCGCCGTCGTGAAGGGGCAGCCGGCATCGATCGGCGGCGACCTGGCATCGCTGACGCCCGCGCGTTTCCACGTGCAGGCCACGGTCGATCCGGTGCAGCTGTACCGCCTGCAGGGAGCGCCGTCGGAGGGATCCGTGACGATCCAGGGCGGCCCCGCCCCGTTCACCTGCACCGGGTTGAAGGTGGCAGTCGCTGAGGACGGCACCACCACCGTCACCTGCGCGGTGCCGGCCGACCAGGTCGTGTTCGCAGGACTGCAGACGCAGCTCGACATCGACCTCGGCACCGTCTCGGACGTGCTCGTCGTGCCCACCACCGCCGTCAAGGGCGGGTCGGGAACCGGAGTCGTCTGGGTGGATGCCGGCACCGGCGAGCTCGAAGAGCGGGATGTCGCGCTCGGGGTGAGCGACGGGGCCATCGTCGAGGTCACCACCGGCCTCGAGGAGGGCGAGCAGGTGCGCCAGTACGTGCCCGGCGTCCTCGCGGGCGAGGACCCCGTCTGCTACGACGACGGCATGGGCGGCGAGTACTGCGAGCCCGCGGGGTGGAGCTGGTGACGCTCGTCCGCCTCGACGGCGTTGCCAAGCACGTGCTGCTGCCCGACGACACCCGCCTCGACATCCTCCGCGGCATCGACCTCGCGGTCGCCGCCGGAGACCACGTCGCGATCGTCGGGCGCAGCGGCTCGGGCAAGTCCACGCTCTTGAACCTCATGGGCATGCTGGACCGCCCCTCCGAGGGCGCGGTGTGGTTCCGCGGGGAACCGGTCCGCAAGATGCGGCGCGGCAAGCTCGACCGTCTGCGCGGGCGCAACGTCGGCTTCGTCTTCCAGCAGTTCAACCTGCTCGCCGGGCGCACGGCGCTCGAGAACGTCGAGATGCCGCTCGGCTACGCGACCGGCCGCGAGTTCTGGCGCCGCCGACGGACCGCGACCGAGATGCTCGAGCGCGTCGGCTTGGGCCACCGCATCGAGTCGACGCCCGAGCAGATGTCGGGCGGCGAGCAGCAGCGCGTGGCGATCGCCCGCGCTCTGGTGCGCCGCCCCGCGCTCATCCTCGCCGACGAGCCCACCGGCGCCCTCGACGTCGAGACCGGCGCGACGGTCATGGAGCTCCTCGACGACATCGCGTCGGAGGCGGACGCCGCGCTCGTGACGATCACGCACGACCTGCATGTCGCCGCCCGCGCGCGGCGACACTACCGCCTCGATGCCGGTGTGCTCGCGCCCTTCGACCTCGGTGGCGCACCGACGCCGGGAGCGGCGAGCGCGTCGGCGCCGGAACTCGCGGCGAGCGTGGACGAGGCGCCCGCCGGGGACGCAGCATCCATCGACGCCGCATCGCGGGAAGACGAACCGGAGCGCGCGGAGGTGGCCTCGTGAGCGGCTTCGTCGGGGCGCTGGGCGAGGCGTGGTCGGAGCTGCGCCACCACAAGCTGCGCGTGCTGCTGAGCCTCATCGGCATCGCCGTCTCGGTCGGCGCGCTGACCGCCGTCGTCGCCCTGAGCGAGTACCAGCGGCAGCAGATGGCCGAGCAGTCCGACCAGAGCGGCGGCCGGCCCGCGACGCTGTCGATCACGGCGTCGCGCACCGACGGCGCCCCGATGGACTGGGAGTCGTTCGACGCCCACCTCGATCGTGTCTCCGAGCGGTACTCGTTCTCGCACCTCACGCGCATCGTCGACCCGGTGCAGCTGCAGCTGCAGACGCCCGAGCAGGTGCGGCCGGTGATGGCGCGCCTGGTCGACCCTGCGTACGCGGTGATCCACCGGTCCCCCATCCTCGAGGGGCGCTGGTTCGAGGACGCCGACGCCGAGCTGCTCGCTCCCCCGGTCGTGATCACCGAGGCCCTGTGGGACGTCTACGGCCGCCCCGCACTCGGCCCGGGGTTCGCGGTGAGCCTGCAGGGCGACCTCTCCGGGCAGTACACGGTCATCGGCGTGACGCCGAGGCTGTACGCCGGCGATGAGGAGAAGCGCGTGACGCTCATGTACGACTCGTACACGGCGCGCCACGACGCGCTGCCGGCGGACGCCATGATCGCGTGGGAGACGTGGGTGCCCGAGGACGGCGTCGCCGACCTCGGACCCGCGCTCGCGGCGGACCTGCGTGCCGGGCAGGACGACATCCAGGTCACCGTCAACCGCACCGACTGGGCCTCGAGGCCCGACGCCCAGAGCTCGATGGCCGCGTTCGAGGTCGTCACCGGCGGCATCGCCGGGCTCGTGCTGCTCCTCGGCGGTCTCGGGCTCGTCAACATCCAGCTGGTGGCGATGCGCCAGCGCATCCGCGAGATCGGCGTGCGGCGCAGCTTCGGTGCGACGCAGGGCCGCATCTTCACGTCGGTGCTGCTCGAGAGCGTCGTGGCGACGGCGGTCGCGGGCGTGATCGGCATCGCGATCGCGGTCGCGGTGCTGAGGGCGCCGTTCGTGATGGACATGTTCCAGGGCCTCCAGGACATCCCGCCGTTCCCCGTCCGCGCCGCGGTCACGGGGCTCGTCGCCGCCGTCGCGATCGGCGCGCTCGCCGGATTCATCCCGGCGCTGACGGCCGTCCGCTCGAACGTCATCGACGCGCTGCGCTTCTGACCGA
>DATEOM010000022.1:0-2540 GCA_035274105.1 Microbacterium sp. | reverse complement strand
TACGGCTCGAGCGCCGCCGAGATCATGACGGGGCCGAGGTCGGAGCCGCCGATCCCGATGTTGACGATGTGCGTGACCTTCTTGCCGGTCACGCCCTTCCATTCGCCCGAGCGCACGCGGTCGGCGAAGGCGGTCATCGCGGTGAGCATCGACTGCACGTCGGCGTCGATGTCCTGGCCGTCGACGACGAGCGCGGGATGCGCGCCCGCGGGCCGGCGCAGGGCGGTGTGCAGCACCGCGCGGTCCTCGGTGGTGTTGATGTGCTCGCCGGCGAGCATCGCGGCGTAGTGCGCGGCGACGCCTGTCTGCTCGGCGAGGCGCACGAGAGCGGCGAGGATCTCGTCGGTCACGAGGTTCTTCGACAGATCGACGTGCAGGTCGGCGAGCTCGTAGCTGAGCCGCTCGGCGCGGCGCGGATCGATGGCGAACCAATCGCGCAGATCGGGGGCGAAAGAGTCGCGGATCGAGCTGAGCTCGGACCAGGCGGACGTGGCGGTGGCATCGACGGGAGCGGTCACGCCCCCTAAGGTACTCGGGGCGATGCGCGCGTTGGTTACGCGTTACTCACCGACGGCCCGCCGCTGTTGTGAGGCAGGCGTCTCACGCGACCGTCAGGAACGCGAACATAGGCTGGACGCACCATGCCTTTCCCCTCGCCCGACCTCCGCCTGATCGCCGTCGACATGGACGGCACCCTGCTCGACGGTCACGGCCGCATCCCCGAGGCGCTGTGGCCGCTGCTGGACCGCCTGCACGCGGGCGGCATCCGCTTCGCGCCGGCGAGCGGGCGGCAGCTCGCCACCCTCCAGCGCGCGTTCGCCGCGCACCTCGACGACATGGTGTTCATCGCCGAGAACGGCGCGTACGTCGTCGAGGGCGGCACCGAGATCAGCTCGGACGCGATGGATGCCTCGTTCACGGCGTCCCTCGTCACGCGCCTGCGGGCGCTCGCCGCTGCGGGCCGCGACCTCGGGGTCGTGGTGTGCGGGAAGCGCTCGGCGTACATCGAGCGCGCCGACGACGCGTTCCTGCCCGAGGCCGAGAAGTACTACGCGCGGCTCGAGGCCGTGCCCGACCTGCTCGCGGTCGACGACCAGATCCTCAAGGTCGCGATCTTCGACTTCGCCGACGCCACGGCCACCGCCCCCGCGCTCGACGACCTCCGCGCGACCCACCAGGTCGTGGTGTCGGGCGCGCACTGGATCGACGTCATGAACCAGGGCGTCAACAAGGGCGTCGCGCTCCGGCGCCTGCAGGCGGCGACCGGCATCACGCCCGAGCAGACGGCGGTGTTCGGCGACTACCTCAACGACCTCGAGATGATGGATGCCGCGTCCCTCTCGTTCGCGATGGCCAACGCGCATCCGGACGTCGCCGCGCGGGCGCGCTACGCCGCGCCGTCGAACCTGGAGCACGGCGTGATCACGACGATCGAGAAGCTCCTCGACGGCGTGCCCGACCCGGTCGCCTGATCTCGCGCGGCCGCCGGGGGCGCAGCATCCATCCGTCCGTGTGTCCAGATCGCGCGCTCTCGCCGAGGTGACACGCTCCGCACGCGCGTAACGTGTCGCCTCGGCGAGAACACACGATGTCGACGCGCGGGCGCGGTGACGACGCCGGATGGGCGGCGGGCCATAGGCTCCGGACATGGCGGTGAGTCAGACCAGGCGTGCGCGCGCGGCGCGACGCCGCGCGCGCCGGGTGGCAGCCGCCGACAACGACCTCACGCTCGACGAATGGTCGGCCCTCCTCGAGGCGTGGGGCGCGTGCGCCTACTGCGGTATGACGGGCGGCCCGTTCCAGAAGGACTGCGTGCTGCCCATCTCGCGCGGCGGCCGGTACACGTTCGAGAACGTGGTTCCCGCGTGCCGCTCGTGCAACGCGAGCAAGTGCAACGACGAGGTGACCGGGTGGCTCCGTCGCAAGCGGCTCGACGAGCGGGCGTTCCTGCTGCGCCACGTCGAGGTGCTCGCCGCCTGGCGCGGAACCGCCCCGGTGCTCGGGCACGCGCCATGAGTCTCAGCATCCGTCCGCATGGATCCCAGGGCCCGGGCGACGCAGGCGAGCGCGCCGGTCACGAATCGTTCACCGCGACCGGCCATACTGTCATCTGGTCCCCGCCGCAGCTGTAGTCCTCGCGCGGACGGGAAGCGGCCCGCGTGCTTCGGGTGCACGCGGGCCGCTGGTTCCCCGGGGGCGGATGCTGCTGCGGGGCGTATCCGCCGTCGACGGGGTGACAGCTGCCGCTGACGAAGGTCGCGGCGTCGGCCTAGGTCGTCGCCGGCCGCGTGCCCGTGAGCACGGCGATGCCGTCGAGCACGGCGCGCTCCGTCGAGCGGGCGCCGAGCACCCGGAAGTGGCCGGACGTCGGCACCGCGATGTTCGTCGCGCCGTCGAGGGCGCTCCCCTCGGGGATGTGGGGATCCCACGGCCCGAAGACCGACACGATGCGGCCGTTCACCGAGGTCTCGCGCCCGAGGGTGAGGATGGTCTCGTCCTTCGGGCGGAACGCGCGGATGCTCGGCACGACGAAGAGGCGC